>NZ_JBEXKG010000043.1:0-53674 GCF_040609555.1 Streptomyces sp. NPDC004658 | reverse complement strand
GCGAGGGCGCCGCCGTGGCGGTGAGCGGGCGGCGCCCGGAGCCGGGCGAGGCGCTGGTGGCGGAGCTGTCGGCGGCCGGCGGCAAGGCGATGTACGTCCGGGCCGATCTGGCGGACGCCGAACAGGCCAAGGCGTCGGTCGCCGAGGTCGTGGACGCGTACGGCCGGATCGACTGCCTGGTCAACTCGGCCGGGCTGACCTCGCGGGGCACGCTGCTGGACACCACCCCGGAGCTGTTCGACGCGCACATCGCGGTCAACCTGAAGGGGCCGTTCTTCGCGATGCAGGCGGCGGTCGCCGACATGACGGCCCGTAAGGCGCCCGGCACGATCGTCAACGTCATCACCTCCTCGGCGCACGGCGGACAGCCGTTCCTCGCGCCGTACGTCGCCGCGAAGGCGGGCCTGGCGGGCCTCACCCGGAACGCGGCGCACGCCCACCGCTGGGACCGGATCCGGATCAACGGCCTGAACATCGGCTGGACCGCGACCGATGGCGAGGACGCCACCCAGCGGGCCTTCCACGGCGCCGGCGACGACTGGCGGGAGCGGGCCGCGGCCCGGCTGCCGATGGGCAAGCTCGGCTGGCCGGACGAAATCGCGGACTTCGTGGTCTTCCTGCTGTCCGAGCGGTCGGGGGTGGTCACCGGGTCGGTGATCGACTGGGACCAGAACGTGCTCGGCGGCCTCGACTAGTACTGAAGCACCAACCCTAGGAGCAGTACCGCATGCGTATCGGAATCCTCGGCCTCGGCCGCATCGGCGCCTTCCACGCCGAGACCCTCTCCGGACTGGACGCCGTCGAGTCGCTCGTCGTCGCCGACCCGTTCGCGGACGCGGCCAAGGCCGCCGCCGAGCGGTTCGGGGCACAGGTCGCGGACTCGCCGGAGGCCCTGCTGGCGGCCGGCGTCGACGGCCTCGTCGTCGCGGCCGCCACCGACGCCCATCCGGCGCTGATCCGGGCCGGCGTCGAGGCCGGCGTCCCGGTCTTCTGCGAGAAGCCGGTCGCCCGCACCATGGCGGAGGGCGTCGAGGTGCTGAAGGCCGTCCAGGACAGCGGCGTGCCGATCCAGATCGGCTACAACCGGCGCTTCGACGCGGGCTTCGTCGCCGCGCGGGCCGCCGTACGGGCAGGGGAGCTGGGGACGCTGCACACGGTGCGCTCCACGACCCTGGACCCGGCCCCGCCGCCGGCCGCCTACATCGCCGCGTCCGGCGGGATCTTCCGCGACTGCTCCGTGCACGACTTCGACATCATCCGCTGGGTCACGGGCCGTGAGGTCACGGAGGTGTACGCGGTGGGCGGCAACCGCGGCGCCGACTACATCAAGGCGGCGGGCGACGCCGACACCACCGGCGCGATCCTGACCCTGGACGACGGCACGATCGCCGTGGTGTCCAACTCCCGGCACAACAAGCGGGGTTACGACGTGCGCATGGAACTGCACGGCTTCGCCGACTCGATCGCCGTCGGCCTGGACGACAAGCTGCCGCTGCGCTCGGTCGAGCCCGGTGTCACCTTCCCCGCCGGCACCCCGCACGACTTCTTCATGGACCGCTTCACCGACGCCTACCGCGCCGAACTGAGCGCCTTCACCGAGGTCGTGGCCGGCACCCGGACCTCGCCGTGCACCGTCGAGGACGCCCTGGAGGCCGGCTGGATCGCCGAGGCCTGCACGCTCTCCCTCAACGAGCACCGGCCCGTGACGCTCGCGGAGGTACGGACGGTCTGACCGCACGCCGACGGCGCCGGGCAGGTGCCCGGCGCCGTCGGCGTGTCGGTCAGCCGCAGTACCGGATCAGCCACTCGTCCGGGTTGTAGGTGTCCCGCGCCGGGTCCGGCACCGTGGCCGGCTTCGTCTCCACCGTGTCCTGCGGGCGTATCCGCTCGGGCAGCGCGCCGAAGCGGTCACGGCGCCGGGCCGCGTCGGCGGCCGGGTCCTGAGCCGTGGTGTGGGCGTCCGTACCGTGTGTCATCTCGTCCTCCCGTCCCGCGCGGGCGCTCCCCTTGTCCGTAAGAACGCCCGCGTGACCCCGTTGGTTCCCGGCCGCCCGGTGACCGAATCCCCCGGGACAGCGCAGGAACCGGGCCGCGGTCGTCGGCACCGCGGCCCGGTTCCGGTGGGAACACCCCGTTCCTCAGGCCCCGCAGGAGCGCAGGAAGCGCCGGGTGCGCACGGCGATCGGCAGCGGCTTGTCCGGCGCGCACGGGTACATGTCCTGCTCGACGATCGCGAACAGCTCCACGCCCAGCTTCTGCGCCGCCTCCAGCACCGGCCCCAGCTCCGGGACCCCGGAGGGCGGTTCGCACATCACGCCGCGCTGCACGGCCGGCCCGAACGGCACCCCGCCCGCGACCACCTCGGCGAGGATGTCCGGGTCGACCTGCTTGAGGTGCAGGTACCCGATGCGCTCGCCGTAGGTCTCGATCAGCTTGACGCTGTCCCCGCCGCAGTAGGCGTAGTGCCCGGTGTCCAGGCAGAGGTTGACCAGCTCGCCGTCGGTGGAGTCCAGGAAGCGTTCGACGTGCTGCTCGGTGTCGATGTGGGTGTCGGCGTGCGGGTGCACGACGATGTCCAGGCCGTAGGCCTCCCTGACCTCGTGGCCGAGCCGTTCCATGCCCTTGGTCAGGTGCGCCCACTGCTCGGCGGTCAGCTCGGGCGGCTCCAGGATCTCGGCGGTCTTGTCGTCCCGCCAGAAGGACGGGATGACGACCAGGTGCCGGGCGCCCATCGCCTGGGTGAGCGCGGCGACCTGGCTGACGTGCGCCCACGTCTCCTCCCAGACGGCGGGGCCGCGGTGCATGCCGGTGAAGACCGTGCCCGCCGAGACCTTCAGGTTCCGCTTGGCCACCTCGTCGGTGAGCCGCGCGGGGTCGGTGGGGAGGTAGCCGTAGGGGCCGAGTTCGATCCAGTCGTAGCCGGCCTCGGCGACCTCGTCGAGGAAGCGTTCCCAGGGCACCTGCTGCGGGTCGTCGGGGAACCAGACCCCCCAGGAGTCGGGGGCCGAGCCGACCCTGATGCGGTCGAGCGGAGTGGGGTGCGCCATGATCAGGGGGTTCCTTCCGGGGAGGTCGCCACGGGTGCGCTGAGGTCGCCCTCCTCGGGCAGCTCCTCCACGTCGACGCCGCGCACCTGGGCCAGCTCGTGCTTGAGCGCGGCGAGTTCGGCGCCGCCGGCCATGTGGTTGGTCAGCTCTTCCAGGCCGATGTCGCTGCGTTCGGCGCTCAGCTCCAGGGTGCCGAGGCGCAGGACGCTGAAGTGGTCGCCGACCATGTAGGCGTGGTGGGGGTTGTGGGTGATGAAGATGACGCCCAGGCCGCGGTCGCGGGCCGCGGCGATGTACTTCAGCACCACCCCGGACTGCTTGACGCCGAGGGCGGCGGTGGGCTCGTCCAGGATGAGGACGCGGGCGCCGAAGTAGACGGCGCGGGCGATGGCCACGCACTGGCGCTGGCCGCCGGAGAGGGTGCCGATGGGCTGTTCCAGGTCGTCCAGGACGATGCCCATGTTGCGCAGTTCGTGGTCGGCGGTCTCCTTCATGCGGGCGATGTCCAGACGGCGCAGCGGCCAGGGGCCCTTGGTCATCTCGGAGCCGAGGAAGAAGTTCCGCCACACCGGCATCAGCGGGACGGTGGCGAGGTCCTGGTAGACGGTGGCGATGCCCCGGTCCAGGGCCTCGCGCGGGGTGGTGAAGCGGACCGGCCGGCCGTCGACGAGGAACTCGCCCTCGCTGTGCTGGTGCAGCCCCGAGATGATCTTGATGAGGGTGGACTTGCCGGCGCCGTTGTCGCCGAGCACGCAGGTCACCCGGCCGGCGTGGACCTTCAGGTCGACGCCGTGCAGGGCGCGGATGTTGCCGTAGGACTTGCCGGCGCCGCGCAGTTCGACCAGGGGCCCGTCGGGGTCGGGAGCGCTGTCCTGGAGGACGGCGCCGTGGGTGCCGGTGGTGTGGTCGGTCATCGCTTACCTCCGGGTCGCCGTGCGCTGGACCCACAGATTGATCAGGACGGCGCCGAGGAGCATCACGCCGAGGAAGGCCTTGAACCAGTCGGGGTTCCAGCCGGCGTAGACGATGCCCTGCTGCACCATGCCGAACATGAAGGCGCCGAAGACCGGGCCGATCGCGGAGCCGTAGCCGCCGGTGAGCAGGCAGCCGCCGATGACGGCCGCGGCGATGTAGATCAGCTCCTGGCCGACGCCCTCGCCGGACTGCACGGTGTTGAACGAGAACAGGTTGTGCATGCCGACGAACCAGGCGCCGAAGCCGACCAGCATGAACAGGGTGATCTTGGTGAACTTCACCGGGACGCCGACCGCGCGGGCGCTGTCCTTGTTGCCGCCGACGGCGAAGATCCAGTTGCCGTACTTGGTGCGCAGCAGCACCCAGGTGGCGAGGGCGGCGAAGACCAGCCACCAGATCACGGTGATCTTCACCTGGACCCCGCCGACGTCGAAGGAGGAGGCGAAGAGCTTCCTGGCCTGGTCGAAGCCGTCCATGTCGCTGATGTCGTCGGTGGCGACGTTGCCGGTGACCAGCTTGGTGACCGCGAGGTTGGTGCCCTGGAGGATCAGGAAGGTGCCGAGGGTGACCAGGAAGCTGGGCAGCCCGGTCTTCATCACCATCCAGCCGTTGAAGGCGCCGATCGCGAGGGACACGATCAGGGCGACGATCACGCCGGTCCACACGTTCACGGTCAGCTGGTAGCTGAGCATGCTCGCGGTGAGCGCCGAGGAGATCACGGCGACGCCGGAGGAGAGGTCGAACTCCCCGCCGATCATCAGCAGGGCCACCGGGAGGGCCATGATGCCGATGGTCGAGGACTGGTACAGGATGTTCGCCATCGAGCTGCCGTCCCGCACCGGCGGGGCCGTGATCAGGAAGAAGACCAGGACGGCGACGGCGCCGAGGAAGACGCCCACCTCGGGCCGGGCCAGCAGCCTGAGGGCCAGCGGGCGCCGGGCGGTGCGGCCGTCGGTCTGCCGGGGGCCGGACGCCGGCGGCCTGCCGACCGCCGGCTCAGCCTGCTGGGCCATGCTCATCACCGGGTGCCCTTCGCGGCGAACTCGGCGACCTTGCCGACGTTGGACTTGTCGACGAAGGCCGGGCCGGTGAGCACGGCCTGCTCGCCGCCGCCGCTGTAGTTGCCGTTGTTCTTGTAGAGCCACAGCGAGTCGACGGCCAGGTAGCCCTGGAGGTAGGGCTGCTGGTCGACGGCGAACTCGATGGTGCCCTTCTGCACCGCCTTGACCAGGTCCTTGTTGAGGTCGAAGGTGGCCACCTTCGCCTTGCTGCCGGCGTCGCCCACCGACTGCACCGCGGTCAGGGCGAAGGGGGCGCCGAGGGTGACGACGGTGTCGACGGACTTGTCCTGCTTCAGCTTGGCCGTGATGGTCGACTTCACGGACGGCATGTCGGTGCCGTTCACGTACAGGGTCTCAGTGGTGCCCTTGAACGTCTTCTTGACGCCGTCGCAGCGCTGGGTGAGGCCCACGTTGCCCTGCTCCTGGATCACGCAGACGATCTTCTTCGCACCGGTGGTGTTGAGCTTGCCGCCGAACGCCTCGCCCGCCACGCTCTCGTCCTGCCCGAAGAACTCCAGCAGGCCGAGCTTCTTCCAGTCGCTCAGTCCGGAGTTGAGGCCGACCACCGGGATGCCGGCCTGCTCGGCCTTGGCGATCGCGCCCTTCATCGCGTCGGGCTTGGCCAGGGTCACCGCGATGCCGTCGACCTTCTGGTCGATGGCGTTCTGCACGTAGGTGGCCTGGGTGCCGGCGTTGGGGTCGGCGGAGTAGATCAGCTTGATGTTGTCCTTGGCCGCCGCGGCCTCCGCGCCCTTGCGGACGGTGTCCCAGAAGGTGTCGCCGGGCGCCTGGTGGGTGACCAGGGCGACGGTCATGCGGGGGGTGTCGGCCTTGCCCGCGGAGGGATTCGCCGCTTCCTCCTCGGCCTTCTTGCCGCCGGAACCGCTGGAACAGCCGGCGAGGGTGAGGGCTGCCGCAGCGGTCAGGGCCACGAGGGGGGCCAGCCTGCGGGAGCGGGGGCGAGAAGAGCGGTCCATCTTTCCTGCACCTCACTGTGCGTGCGACGGGGCAAGGACGCTGTTGCGTTGGGACGGGATACAAGCCTCTGTCGAGCCCGCTGTCAATACTTTGTTAAGACATCATTTCACAAGCAGGTCCGAATGTAAGTACAAATCATTGACACCTTCAGCGCCGCGATCTACACCTGGGAAGCATGAGCCCAGTACACCGCACCTCGCAGCGAACGGCACCGGGTGATCGCGCGCTGGATCCCGTGGCCTTCGCCCTGGACCGGTCGAGCCCGGTCCCGTTGTACTACCAGCTCGCCCGGCAGCTGGAGGCGGCCATCGAGCGCGGCGTGCTGGCGCCGGGGAACCTGCTCGGCAACGAGGTCGACCTGTCGGCGCGGCTCGGGCTGTCCCGGCCGACCGTCCGCCAGGCGATCCAGTCCCTGGTCGACAAGGGGCTGCTGGTGCGCCGCCGCGGGGTCGGTACGCAGGTGGTGCACAGCCAGGTCAGGCGTCCGCTGGAACTCAGCAGCCTCTACGACGACCTGGAGGCGGCCGGACAGGGCCCGACCACCCAGGTGCTGCGCAACGAGCGGATCCCGGCGCCCGCCGACGTGGCCGCCGCCCTGGGCCTCCCGGAGGGCGCGGAGGTCGTCGTCCTGGAGCGGCTGCGCCGCACACACGGCCGGCCGGTGGCGTTCCTGCGCAACCATCTGCCCGCCTCCCTGCTCGAACTCGGCACCGGGCGGCTGGAGTCCACGGGCCTGTACCGGATGCTGCGCTCCGCCGGGATCGTCCTGCACAGCGCCCGCCAGTCCATCGGCGCCCGCGCCGCGAGCGCCGAGGAGGGCGCCCTGCTGGAGGAGCGGGAGGGCGCGGCCCTGCTCACCATGCGGCGCACCGCCTACGACGACGCGGGCCGGCCGGTGGAGCACGGCAGCCATGTCTACCGGGCGTCCCGGTACGCCTTCGACTTCCAACTGCTGGTCAGAAGCTGAAACGGAACGATCTGTTTCACACAGCCCCCTCGGCCGCCCGCGCCGAGGGGGCGCTGCGTCCGTGCCGCCGTCAACGACGCAGGTGACGGTGACGATTACGTTTCGGGCAAGAGACACCCCAGTGCGACCGGAGCTATTGACGCATGAGCGGACATGGGGCTGTTATTACGCCCACGATGTTCGGTCGAGTTGATTTCTGAGCGGTTTCGAACCTTTCAGTGATCAGCTCATCCCCTTGACCGAACCCTGTACGCCTCAGGAGCCGCCATGCGCCTCTCGCCCTCCGGGCTCTCCGTCCCGGGACCCAGCCGTCGTTCCCTGCTGCGCGGAGCGGGCGGTGCCGCCCTGCTCGCCGGCGCCGGCATACCCCTGCTGTCCGCCTGCGGAGGCAGCGGTTCCGGCTCCGACCCGAAGACCGTCACTCTGGGCTCGAACCAGTCCGACGCCGTGCCGAAGAAGGCCTACGGCGACATCTACGCGGCCTTCACCAAGCAGTCCGGCATCAAGGTCGATGTGAACACCAAGGACCACAACACCTTCCAGGAGCAGATCAACTCGTATCTGCAGGGCACCCCGGACGACGTGTTCAACTGGTTCGCCGGCTACCGCATGCAGTTCTTCGCGGCGAAGAAGCTGGCCACCCCGATCGACGACGTGTGGGCGAAGATCGGGGACAACTTCCCCGAGGCGATGAAGAAGCTCAGCAAGGGCGCGGACGGCAAGTACTACTTCGTTCCGCTGACCACGTACCCCTGGGCGGTCTTCTACCGCAAGAGCGTCTTCCAGCAGCACGGCTACGAGGTCCCCGCCACCTGGGACGACCTGGTCGCCCTGTGCAAGCAGATGAAGAAGGACGGCCTGGTCCCGATCGCCTTCGGCGACAAGGACGCCTGGCCCGCCATGGGCACCTTCGACCAGATCAACTTCCGCCTGAACGGCTACGACTTCCACGTCCAGCTGATGGCGGGCAAGGCGTCCTGGACCGACGCCAAGGTGAAGGACGTCTTCGACCACTGGGCCGAGATCCTCCCCTACCACCAGGACGGTTTCATGGGCCGCACCTGGCAGGACGCCGCGCAGACCCTGGTCGCGAAGAAGGCCGGCATGTACCTCCTCGGCTCGTTCGTGGCCCAGCAGTTCACGAACAAGGCCGACCTGGACGACCTGGACTTCTTCGCCTTCCCGGAGATCAACTCCGCGTACGGCCAGGACACCGTCGAGGCGCCGACCGACGGCTTCATGGTCAGCAAGTCCCCGAAGAACCACGCGGGTGTGGTGAAGCTGCTCGAGTTCCTCGGCACCCCGCAGGCCGAGGAGATCTACCTGAAGAGCGACCCGAGCGTGGTGGCCGCCTCCGACAAGGCCTCCACCTCCGCGTACTCGCCGCTGCAGAAGAAGGCCTTCGAGATGATCTCGGGCGCCAAGAGCCTCACCCAGTTCATGGACCGCGACAGCCGCCCCGACTTCACCTCCACGGTGATGCAGCCGGGCCTGCAGAAGTTCCTCCAGAACCCCAAGGGCGTGGACAGCCTGCTGTCGTCCATCGAGCGCCAGAAGAAGACCATCTTCGCGTCCTCGTGAGCGCCCCGATGACCACCGACACGACGACGAAGACCCCGGAGCCGGCGGCCGTGCCGGCTCCGGGGGCCGCGCCCGCGAAGAAGCGGGTCTCGCAGGGACACGCCCGCCTGCTGACCCGCCGTGACCGGATCACGCTCGCCCTCATGGCGGGCGTGCCCACCGTCCTGCACGTGATCCTCGTCTGGGTCACCGCCCTCGCTTCGATCTTCCTGGCCTTCACCACCTGGGACGGCATCGGGTTCGACTCGATCAAGTGGGTCGGCCTGGACAACTTCAAACAGCTCTTCACCGACAACCCGCAGTTCTGGCCGGCCGTCCAGCACAACGTCATCTGGTTCGTCGTACTGATCCTGATCCCGACGCCCTTCGGCCTGTTCCTCGCGGTCCAGCTGGACAAGCGGATCCGGTTCAGCCGCGTCTACCAGACCGCGTACTTCCTGCCCGTCGTCATCTCGATGGCGTGCATCGGCTTCGTCTGGCAGCTGGTCTACAACCCGGACACGGGCCTGATCAACAGCATCATCGGCGCCAACAAGCCCGGCCACTACATCGACTGGATCGGCGACCCCGACCTCAATCTCTGGGCCGTCCTGATCGCCGCGTCCTGGCGGCACACGGGCTACATGATGATCCTCTACCTGGCCGGCCTGAAGAGCGTCGACCCCTCGCTCAGGGAGGCGTCCGCGCTGGACGGCGCGAACGAGTGGCAGACGTTCAAGAACGTCATCTTCCCGACCCTGCGCCCGACCAACACGGTCGTCCTCGTCGTCACCATCATCGAGGCACTGCGCGCCTTCGACCTGGTCTTCGTCTTCAACAAGGGCGCCCAGGGCACCGAGTTGCTGTCGATCCTGGTCACCAACAACATCATCGGCGAGTCCAGCCGCATCGGATACGGCTCCGCCATCGCCGTCGTGCTGCTGGTGATCTCCCTCGCCGTCATCATCCCGTACCTGATCGCCACCTTCCGGAAGGAGCGGCGCGCATGAGCACCGTGAGCGCCCTGGGAAAGCGGCGTACCCCCGTCCGGCCGGCCCGGATCCTGCTGCACGTCTTCCTCGCGGGCACCGCCCTCGCCTGGCTGGCGCCTCTGCTCTGGGCGGTCTTCTCGGCCCTGCGCCCGTACAGCGAGACCAGCGCCAAGGGATACGTCTCCTGGCCGGACACGCTGAACTTCGACAACTTCACCAACGCGTTCCAGCAGTCGGACATGCTGCACTACTTCGGCAACACGCTGATCATCGCGGTGCCGGCCGTGCTGCTGACGCTGTTCCTGTCGTCGATGGTCGCCTTCTACGTCAGCCGCTTCGACTTCCGGCTCAACCTGGCGCTGCTGCTCGTCTTCACGGCGGGCAACCTGCTGCCCCAGCAGGTCATCATCACCCCGCTGTACCGGCTGTACCTGCTCACGGACCTGCCGGGCATCACCGCGAGCGGGAAGCTGTACGACTCCGCGCTGGGCCTGGTCCTGATCCATGTGGCGTTCCAGTCCGGCTTCTGCGCGTTCGTGCTGAGCAACTACATGCGCTCGCTGCCGCACGAGCTGACCGAGGCCGCGCTGGTCGACGGCGCCTCCGTGTGGCGGCTGTACTGGCAGATCACGCTGCCGCTGTGCAAGCCGGCGATGGCGGCCCTGGCGACCCTGCTGTCCATCTGGATCTACAACGACTTCTTCTGGGCCCTCGTGCTGATCTCCACCGGCGAGAACATGCCGATCACCTCGGCGCTGAACAACCTCTCCGGGCAGTACTTCACCGACCCCAACCTGGTCGCCGCCGGCGCGCTGCTGACCGCGATCCCCACCCTGGTCGTGTACTTCGTGCTCCAGCGCCAGTTCGTCAGCGGCCTGACCCTGGGCTCCAACAAGGGCTGAGGCGCCCGCACCCGAAAGAGAACCACGTGAAGCGCACCCTGTCCGTCCCCGGCATCGCCTACGGCGGCGACTACAACCCCGAGCAGTGGCCCGAGGAGGTGTGGGCCGAGGACATGCGCCTGATGCGCGAGGCCGGGGTGAACCTGGTCAGCGTCGGCATCTTCTCCTGGGCGCTGCTGGAGCCGTCCGAGGGCGTGTACGACTTCTCGCGCCTGGACAAGATCCTGGACCTGCTGCACGGGAACGGCATCGCCGCCGACCTCGCCACGCCCACGGCGGCGCCGCCGGCCTGGTTCTTCCGGGCCCACCCGGAAGCACTGCCGACCGACCGGGACGGCCGCGGGCTCTCCTACGGCAGCCGCCAGACGTTCTGCCCGTCCAGCCCCGCCTACCGGCAGGCCGCGCTGCGCATCGCGGGCGCGCTCGCCGAGCGGTACGCGGACCACCCGGCCGTCCGCATGTGGCACGTGCACAACGAGTACGGCTGCCACAACTCCGCCTGCTACTGCGACACCAGCGCCGCGGCCTTCCGGCGCTGGCTGCGCGACCGGTACGGCGACGACCTGGCGGCCCTCAACCACGCCTGGGGCACCGCGTTCTGGTCCCAGTGGTACTACGACTGGGAGGAGATCCTGCCGCCGCGCGCCACCGGCGCCGTGTCCAACCCGACGCACCAGCTGGACTGGCGGCGGTTCTGCTCCGACGAACTGCTCTCGCTGTACACGGCGGAACGGGACGTGCTCCGGGCGGCGGCGCCCGCGATCCCGGCCACCACCAACTTCATGGTGAACTTCAGCTTCGACGCCCTGGACTACTGGCGCTGGGCCCCCGAGCTGGACATCGTCTCCAACGACCACTACCTCCGGTCCACGGACCCCGAGCCGCAGATCGACATCGCGCTCAGCGGCGACCTGACGCGCTCCCTCGCGGGCGGCCCGTGGCTGCTGATGGAGCACTCGACCGGCGCGGTGAACTGGCAACCCGTCAACCGCGCGAAGAATCCCGGGCAGTTGCGCCGGGACGCGCTCGCCCACGTGGCGCGCGGCGCGGACGGCATCGCGTACTTCCAGTGGCGCCAGTCGAAGGCCGGTGCCGAGCAGTGGCACTCGGCGATGGTGCCGCACGCCGGGACGGACAGCCGGATCTGGCGGGACGTGGTCCGGCTCGGCGCCGACCTGAAGGCGCTGGCCGAGGTGCGCGGCAGCACCGGCACCGCCGAGGTCGCGATCGTCTGGGACTGGGACGCCCGCTGGGCCCTGGAACTCCCCTCGCAGCCCAGCGGCGAGCTGCGCTACCTGGATCTGGTCCGTGCCTGGTACGAGCCGCTGTGGCGGTCGCGCGTGGCCGTGGACTTCGTCCGGCCGGACGCGGACCTGAGCGGCTACCGGCTGGTGCTGGCCCCGAACCTGTACCTGGTCGACGAGGCGGGCGCGGCGAACCTCGTGTCGTACGCCACGGGCGGCGGCACGCTCGCGGTGGGCTTCCACAGCGGGGCGGTGGACGAGAACTGCCATGCCCGGCTGGGCGGTTACCCGGGGGCGTTCCGGGAGGTCCTGGGCGTCCGCTCGGACGAGCCGTTCCCGCTGCTGCCCGGGGAGCCGGTCGCGCTCACCGGTGCCGTGCCGGACGGGGCGACGGGCTCCCTGTGGTCGGAGCGGCTGCGGCTCGCGGGCGCCGAGGCGGTCGCCTCGTACGCCGACGGACCCCTGGCGGGGGTTCCGGCGGTGACCCGGCTCGCGCACGGCAGCGGGTCCGCCTGGTACCTGGCCACCCTGCCGGACCCGGCCACGCTCACCGCGCTGCTGGACCGCGTCCGCGAGGAGGCGGGCGTGGCTCCGGTGCGGTCCGCACCGCCCGGGGTGGAGGTGGTCCGCCGGCGCGGCCTGGAGGCGGACTACCTGTTCGTCATCGACCACACCGGCCAGGGCGCCGACGTCCCCGTGGCGCCGGGCTCGTTCGAGCTGCTGACCGGCAAGGAGACGACCGGCACGGTCACCGTCGCACCCGGGGACGTGGCCGTCGTACGGGAGCCGCGCGGTCAGTGAGCCGCGTCCAGCCGGGCGCGCTGCTCCCCGGTGAGTTCCAGGTCGACGGCGGCGAGGCTCTCGTCGAGCTGGGCCACCGAGGAGGCGCCGACGAGCGGGATCACGGGCGGCTCACCGCCCAGCTGCCAGGCGAGCACGACCTGGTTGACGGTCGCCCCGGTCTCCCGGGCCACCTCGCGCAGCACCGCGAGCCGGGCCGGGGTGCCGGGGTGGTCGTAGTCCGGCGGCAGCGGCTTGTCGGCGCGGGTGTAGGCGCCGGTGAGCAGCGGTGAGTAGGCCACCAGGGTCAACTCCGGCTCGGCGCGCAGGTAGTTCAGGAGCTGCGCGTCGGCGCCGCCGAGGCTGCCGTCCGGGAACAGCTCGCTCGGCACATCGGTGCGCGGGCGCAGGTAGCTGTGCTGGTACTGGAGCACCTCGTACCCGGGCAGTCCCGCCGCCGCCGCGAGGGCGCGGGCCCGTTCCACCCGCCACACGGCGTGGTTGCTGACGCCGAGCAGCCCGACGGTGCCCTCGGCGACGAGCGCGGCGAAGCCCTCGACGGTCTCCGCGAGCGGCACGGCGGGGTCCTCTATGTGGGCGTAGAGCAGGTCCAGCCGGTCGACGCCGAGCAGTTCCCGGCTGCGTTCGGCCGACTCCCGGATGACCTTGGCGGACAGGCCCTCGGCGTTGTCGGTGTAGCCGGTGCCGGGGGCGAGGGGCCGGGCGCCCAGCTTGGTGGCGATGACGATCTCGTCGCCGACGCCCCGGCTGCTCCGCCACCGCCCGAGCAGTTCCTCGCTCTGACCGCCCTGGCCGCCGTCCTCCCAGAAGGCGTAGTTGTCGGAGGTGTCGATGAAGGTCCCGCCGGCCTCGGCGTAGCGGTCGAGGACGGCGAAGGAGGTCTTCTCGTCGGTGCGCGACCCGAACAGCATCGCGCCGAGCGCGAGGACGCTCACCTCGCGGCGGGTGGCCGGATCGGTGCCGATGGTGCGGTACTTCATGCTGGTCCTCCCCGTGGATGGCTGGTAGCACGGGAGTGTTCAGCTTGAAGTGCACGCGAAGTCAAGGAACCCGACGCCGGCCACCCGGAGGTCTCCCGTGCTGCGAGCGATGCTGACGGCGGGCGCGGTCCTCGCCGCCCTCCTGGCCCCTGCCGCCGCCCGTGCCGAGGGGGCCGGGCAGGACATCCCCCGGCTCACCGACCCCCAGGGGCGGGTGCTGACCCTGCACGGCTGGAACATCGAGGACAAGGCGCACCGGGGCGAGGAGGCCCTGACCGCCGTCACCGAACGCCATCTGCGCGACCTGCGGGCCCGCGGCTTCGACGTCGCCCGGCTGCTGGTGTTCTGGGACGACCTGGAGCCGGCACCGGGGCACTACAGCCGCGGTTACCTGGAGAGGATCGAGCGCATCCTGGACTGGGCGCACCGCCATGACGTGAAGGCCGTCATCGACGCCCACCAGGACGTCTTCGGACCCGCCTTCGGCCATCGCGGGATACCCGAGTGGGCGACCCGGACCGACGGACTGCCGTTCACCGCGCACCCGGACGACTGGTTCGCCGAGTACTTCGAACCCGCCGTGCAGCGCGCCTTCACCCACCTCTACGAGGACGAGGACCTCCGGCGCGCGCAGGCCGGGATGTGGCACACGCTCGCCGCCCGCTTCGGCCGCCATCCGGCCGTCCTCGGCTACGACCTGCTCAACGAGCCGATGGGCGAGCCGGAGCCCGGGGAGGACCTGCCGGCGGCCGCCCGCCGCATCGAACGCGAGCAGCTGACGCCGATGTACAACCGGCTCGCCGACGCCGTCCGTCCGGCCGACCGGGACGCCTGGCTGTTCGTGGAACCGACCCCGGTCGTGGGCGAGGGCGTACCGACCGGCCTCGGCCGCGTCCACGATCCCCGGGTCGTGTACGCGCCCCACCTCTACGACGCGGCGATGGAGGCGGGCGGCGACTACGACCCCGGGGCCGGCTGGATCGAGGCGTACGAGCGGGCCGTCACCGTGTACCCGAGGCGGTACCGGGTCCCGGTGGTGGTCGGCGAGTGGGGTCCGCCGGACAGCTCCCTGCCGCACATGGGCCTGTTCTACCGGGACGCCATGGCCTCCCTCGGCCGCTTCACCTCGGGCTGGGCGGGCTATGTGTGGTGCTACGGCGGCGGGTACTGCGCGGTGGACGGCACCGGCGCCTTCCGCGCCCACAAGGAACTGACCGCCGAGCCGTACGCGGAGGCCGTGGCGGGCACGGTCCGCTCCGCCGCGTACGACGCCGGGGCGGGCGTGTACCGGCTGGTCTACCGAGCGGCGCCGCACGGCTCGGGGGTGACGGACCTGTCCCTGCCGCCGGGCGCCTGGCGGGTCACGGCCGACGCCGGCGCGACCGTCGTACGCCGGACGGCCGGACGGGCCCGGGTGTCGGCCGCCCCGGGCAGCCTGGTGACCGTCATCGTGGAGCGGTGCTGACAGCGCCGTGGCCCGTTCCCCGTCGGTTCGGGGAGCGGGCCACGGCGCGGGGCGCGTCAGAGCGCCAGGTGCGTCGGCTCCTGCTCGAAGCGCGCGTGGAACCGGCGGGTGTGGTCCACCTGGCGTGCGGGGCCGGTCAGGGTGACCTTCGCCGTGAGCCGGGCGTCGCTGCTGGAGGCCGCCAGCCGCAGTTCCAGTTCGCCCGGTTCGACCACCCGACGCCCGTCGCGGCCGGTGAAGGAGGCCAGGTCGGCCGGCACGGTGACCCGCAGCCGGCGGGCCTCGCCGGGGGCGAGCGGGACCCGGGCGTAGCCGACGAGGCGCTGCACCGGCTGGACCACGGAGGCGACCGGGTCGTGCAGATAGAGCTGCACGACTTCGGTGCCGTGCCGCTCCCCCGTGTTGCGCACGGTGAGGGCGAGGGAGAACGCGTCGTCCGTGTCCGCCTGGGGCCGCTCGACCGTCAGCTCTCCCCACTCGAAGGACGTGTAGGACAGGCCGTGTCCGAACGCGAAGGCCGCCGTGGGATCGATGTTGGACACGTCGCTGGCCTGGGCGAGCCGGGCGCCGAGGTAGCCGGCGGGCTGGCCGCCGGTGCCGCGGGGCACGCTGACGGGCAGCCGTCCGGACGGGTTGGTCCGCCCGCTGAGCACGCCGGCGATGGCCGTGGTGCCCTCCACCCCGGGGAAGAAGGACTGCACGATCGCGGCGGCCTCGTCCACGGCCCGGCCGAGGGCGTAGGGCCGGCCGGTCAGCAGGACCGTCACCACGGGGGTGCCGGTGTCGAGCAGCGCGTCGAGCAGGTGCTGCTGGGCGCCGGGCAGGGCCAGGGACTCGGCGTCGCAGCCCTCGCCGCTGGTGCCCCGGCCGAACAGACCCGCGCGGTCACCGAGGGCCGCGACGACGACGTCGGCCCGGCGCGCGGTGTCGACGGCCTCGGCGATGCCGCGGGTGTCGCCGTCGTCCACACCGGTGCCGCGTACGACCGTGAACTCGGCGTCGGGGAACTCGCGCCGGAGCGCGTCCTCCAGGGTGGGCAGGTCGATGCCGGGCGGGGTCTCGGGGTGGTGCACGCCGACGTGCTGGGGGAAGGAGTAGCAGCCCAGTACGGCGGTGGGCTCGGTCGCGTTGGGGCCGATCAGGGCGATGCGGCGTGGCCGGGCGAGGGGCAGGGTGCCGTCGTTGCGCAGCAGGACGACCGCTTCCTCGGCGACGGCGCGGGCCAGTTCGCGGTTCTCGGGGGTGTCCAGGTCGACCGTGCCGCGCAGGGCGTCGGGGTCGTCCAGGTCCGCTCCCCGGAGTGCGGCCGGGACCGGGCTCCAGTCCGCGTCGAGCAGGCCGAGCCGGGCCTTCTGGAGGAGCACCCGGCGCAGCGCGCGGTCGATCAGCGCCTCGGGGACCCGGCCGTCGGCGACGGCTTCGGCCAGGGGCGCGCCGAACGTCTTGACGGTGGGCAGTTCCACGTCGACGCCCGCGCGCAGGGCCGTGCCCGCCGCGTCGGCCCAGCCGCCGGCGACGCCGTGCAGGGTGCTGAGGAAGGCGATGCCGAAGTAGTCGGCGACGACCGTGCCCTCGAAGCCCCAGGTGTCCCGGAGCAGCCCGGTGAGCAGGTCCTCGTCGGCCGCGGAGGGCATCCCGTCGGTGTCGGTGTAGGCGTGCATGACGGAGTCGGCCGCGCCCTCGCGCACGGCCATCTCGAAGGGGGGCAGCAGGACGTCCGCCCGCTCGCGCGGTCCCATGCCGACGGGGGCGAGATTGCGCCCGGCGCGGGAGGCGGAGTAGCCGGCGAAGTGCTTCAGGGTGGCGACGACACCGGCGGACTGCAGTCCCTGGACGTAGGCGGTGCCGATGCTGCCGACGAGGTAGGGGTCCTCTCCGATGGTCTCCTCGACCCGGCCCCAGCGGGCGTCGCGCACCACGTCCAGGACGGGCGCGAGACCCTGGTGGACGCCGACGGACCGCATGTCGCGGCCGATGGCGGCGGCCATCCGGCGGATGAGGGCGGGGTCGAAGGTGGCGCCCCAGGACAGCGGGACGGGGTAGGCGGTGGCGCCCCAGGTGGCGAATCCGGCCAGGCACTCCTCGTGGGCCACGGCGGGGATGCCGAAGCGGTTCGCCGCGGCGATCCGGGTCTGGGTGCGCAGCAGGGAGAGCGCGCCGAGCGCGGGGTCGACGGGTGCCGTGCCGAAGGGGCGGGTCAGCTGGCCGAGCCCGGCCGGCAGGAGCGCGTCGAGGTCGACGGCCTCCTCCATGTCGTGCTGGTGCGGGGCGACTTCGCCGCCCTCGTCGGACGCGCCGACCCACACGCCGTACAGCTGGGCGATCTTCTCCTCGACGGTCATCGCGTCGATCAGCGCGGACACGCGGGTGCCGATGTCCTGGGTCGGGTCGTTCCAGAGGGGGATCTCGGGGGTGGTCTCTACGGCCACGTTGGTGGTCACTTTCCTCCCATGCCCATCAGGCCCTGGACGAGGGCGCGGCGGGCGAACAGGTAGACGAGCAGGACGGGCACCATGGACAGCGTCACGGCTCCCAGCAGGCCGGGGATGTCGATCCCGTGCTCGGTCTGGAAGTTGTACAGACCCAGGGTGATGACCTTGGTCGAGTCGGACTGGGTCAGGACGAGCGGGAACAGGAAGCCGTTCCAGGCCTGGAGCGCGGAGAACACCACGATCGTGGACAGTCCGCCGCGCGAGAGCGGCACGACCAGCTGGAAGAACATCCGCCGCGGGGTCGCTCCGTCCACCGTCATGGCCTCGAACAGCTCCGGGGAGATGTCGCGCATGGAGCCGCTGAGGATCAGCGCGGACATCGGCAGGCAGAACGCGGCCGTGGGCAGGATGACGCCGAGCAGGTTGTCGTACAGGCCCGCCTCGCTGATCAGGTAGAACATCGGCACGATGACCGCCTGGGCGGGGATGGCGAGGCCCAGCAGGAACAGCCGGAAGATCTGCGAGGTGACACGGCTGCGGCTGCGTACGATCGCGTAGGCGAGGGGCGGTACGAGCAGCAGCACCACGCCGACGACGCAGACGGTGACGATGATGGTGTTGAGGAAGTACCGCCCGAAGCCCGAGTCGAACGCCCCGGTGTAGTTGTCGAGGGTGAAGTCGCCGGGGAAGGACAGCGGGCCCTTCTTCGCGTAGTCCTGCCGGGTGCGCAGGGTCGCGGCGAGCATCACGTACAGCGGCAGACCCACCAGGACGAGCCAGACGATCGAGCCCGTTCCGGCCAGGTAGTTGGGGCGGCGCCTCATGACACCCCCTCCATGTCGCTGCGCATCTTGTCGTAGCCGGAGACGCGGACGACGATCAGCGAGACCACCGTGGCGGCGACGACCAGGCACAGGGCGATGGCCGAACCGGCGCCGAAGTCGAAGCCCTTGAAGGCCTTCTGGTACATGTAGTAGGCGCTGATCGTGGTGTCGGTGCCCGGTCCGCCCTGGGTCAGGATGAGCACGGTCTCGAACGTGGTGAGCCCGCCGACGATCATCAGGATCATCGAGGTGACGACCGAGTTGCGCAGCTGCGGCAGGGTGATGTGGAAGAACTGGCGGTAGCGCCCCGCTCCGTCGATCTCCGCCGCCTGGTACAGCACCGGCGGGATCGCCCGGGCGGCGCCCTGGTAGATCAGGGTGTGGAACGGCGTGAACTGCCAGGTGCTGACGAAGGCCAGCACCCCGATGGCCGAGGCCTGCTCACCGAACAGGTTGCCGTCCCCGAACAGCCAGGTCATGCGCGCGGGGATGCCGAAGTTCGGGTCGAGCAGCGCCCGCCAGAGCACCGACACCGCCGTGGAGGACAGCAGCAGCGGGATGAAGTAGATCGCCGAGAGGACGGCGCGGTTGCGCTGGTGTCCGGCGGCCCAGACGCCGAGCACGATGCTCAGCGGGGTCTGGATGACCACGCCCAGGGCGGTGAGCAGCAGGGTGAGCCAGATGCTCTTGATCATGACGGGGTCGTCGAGGATGCGCTTCCAGTTGTCCGTCCCGACGAACTGCGGTGACCCCAGGCCGTTCCAGCTCATGAAGGACAGCACCGCCACCATGATCAGCGGTGCGAGGGCGAAGAGGGCGAAGAACAGGGTGGCGGGCAGCGCCCAGCCGAAGCCGGGGCGCGTGCCGCGTGCGGAGTAGGAGTCCTCCGGCCGCCGCCGGGCCTTCCTGGAAGGCACGGCGGAGGGCGGGGCGCTCGTGAGCTGTGTGGTCATGAGCGGTTCATTCGGTCGGGAGGGCCTGCATGGCCTTGATGAAGCCGTCCGCGTCGAGCTGTCCGTTGAAGAACTGCTGGACGGCCTGGTGGATCGGCGTCATGGCCGACGGCGGGAATGCCTGGTCCCAGGAGAGCTGGAAGGACTTGGCCTTGGCGACGAGGTCGTACTGGAAGCGGGAGTACTGGGGGCTGGCCGAGGTGTCCAGGAACTTCTGGGTGTTCGTGGTCGTGGGCAGGTTGCCGATGGCCATCTGGGCCTTGACGAACTCGTCGGAGTACATCAGCTTCAGGAACTCGGCGACCGCCTCGGGGTGCTTGGTCTTCTTCAGCACCGAGTAGAAGTTGTTGGTGTTGCCGACGACGTCGCTCGGGTCGCCCTTGCCGCCGGGGATCGTCGGGAACGTGCCGTAGCCCAGGCCCTTGGCGGCGAAGTCCTTCGCGTCCTGCTGCTGCTGCGCGTAGTACCAGGACCCCATCAGCTCGAAGCCGGCCTTGCCCTGGGCCACCAGCGCGGGCGAGGCGCCGTTGGTGTACTTCACCGAGTCGTAGTTCTTGCCGAAGGCGCCGGCGTCGACCAGCTGCTTGAGCATGCCGAGCGCCTTCTTGCTGTCCGCGCTCGCCCAGGCGTCCTTGTCACCGCTCAGGGCCTTCTGGAACAGCTCCGGGCCGGCCACGCGGTCGTAGACGTACTCGAACCACATCAGCGTCGGCCACTGGTCGCCGCCGCCGAGGGCGATCGGGGTGACGCCCGCGGACTTGAGCTTCTTGACGGCGTCGAGCAGCTGGTCCCAGGTCTGCGGCTGCTTCACGCCCGCCTTCTGGAGCACGTCCTTGTTGCTGAACAGCAGCACCGGCTGCGTGCCGCGCATGGGGATGCCGTACGGCTTTCCGTCGACGACCGCGCTGTTGTAGACGCTGGGCAGGAACTTGTCGTCGAGGTTCGGGTCCTTCTTGACGAAGTCGTCCAGCGGCATCAGCAGCCCGGCCTTGACGAACGGCTGGATGCTGCCGCCGCCCCAGTTGAAGAAGACGTCCGGCGCCTGGGGCGTGTTGATGATCGTCTGGAGCTTCTGCTGGTAGTCGGCCCCGGGGATGGTGTCGAGGACGGCCTTGACCTTCGACGTCTTGTTGAACGTGTCGACGATCTGCTTCTCGACCTTGTTGCTGGCGTCCCCGTACACCAGCACATGGATCTTGCCGTCGTTCGAGGAACCCCCGCCGCTGCCGTTCCCGCACGCGGCCAGGCTCGCCGCCAGCGCGAGCGTGGCACCACAGGCGAGCACCCGGGGCATCCGTGTACGCATGATCATCCGCCTTCCGAAAGTTTCGGCTCTGGACCCGAAAGTCATGCGCTGGACAGTAGGAGCGAAGAGAAGAAATGGTCAACGGTCGTGCACCTACGCGGCCAAACCGTTATCCGGCGGAGTGGCCTATGCTGCGGCCATGCGCGAAGAAGCCCAGGTCGGTCGGAGAGTCACCTTGGCGGCCGTGGCGCGAGAGGCCGGCGTCTCGCTGCCGACAGTTTCGAAGGTCCTCAACGGTCGTTCGGATGTGTCCCCCGCGACCCGCGCCAAGGTCGAACGCCTGCTGGAGACCCACGGCTACCGCCGGCGCACCCCGGGACAGCCGCAGGCCCCGCTCATCGAGATCGTCTTCCACGAGCTGGAGAGCGTCTGGGCGATGGAACTCATCCGCGGGGTGGAGAACGTCGCCAAGCAGAACGACGCGACCGTGGCGCTCACCGAGAGCGGGACCCGGCAGGCTCCCGGACCCGAGTGGATCGCAGGCGTGCTGCGCCGCCGCCCCCTCGGGGTGTTGCTGGTCTTCTCCACGGTGCCGGAGGACGTGAAGCGCCAACTGCGGTCCCGGGCCATTCCGTTCGTCATCGTGGACCCGGCGGGCGATCCCGACCCCGACGTCCCCTCCGTCGGATCGGCCAACTGGGCCGGAGGAGTCGCCGCCACCCGCCACCTCACCGACCAGGGACACGAACGCGTCGCCATCATCACCGGTCCCGAGGACCTGATGTGCTCGCTGGCCCGGCTGGACGGATACCGCTCGGCGATGGCGATGGCCGGTCACGCACCCGACCCCGGGCTGATACGGTTCGGCGACTTCCACGTCCAGGGCGGCTTCGAACACGCCATGGACCTGCTGCGGCGGCCCGACCGGCCTACCGCGATCTTCGCCGGGAGCGACCTTCAGGCGCTGGGCGTCCTGGAGGCGGCCCGGGTCCTCGGCCTCAGCGTCCCCGGGGACCTGTCGGTGGTCGGCTACGACGACGTACCCCCGGCCCGCTGGTCGAGCCCGCCGCTGACCACCGTGCAGCAGCCGCTCCAGCGCATGGCCGAGGAAGCGGCCCGCATGCTGCTGCGCCCGCAGGACACCAAGAAGGCGGCCCTGCGCATAGAACTGGCCACGCACCTGGTCGTACGCCAGAGCACGGCACCGCCCGCGGGGCGCTGAGAGGGCGGCGGGTGGCGGGTTACCCGGCTCGTCGGCACGGCGCGCGATGACGTTCACCGTCCGCGCAGAGGGTGACCGGCCGGCCCTCGTCGGCCGACCGGTCACCCTGGACGGAAAGGCGCGCCCTCGTTACGCGGCGCCCCCGGCCCGCGCCCGGCCCGCCAGTTCCGACTGGAGCGCGCGGTAGGCCGGCTTGGGACGGTAGTCCTCGTCGTACAGGTTCGCGGCACCCTCACCGGGGAACGTGCCGGGGACCCACGAGTACTTGTCGGTGAAGCCCCAGACGGTGAACGAGATGCAGTGGCGGGTGCGCAGGCAGGCGTCGAGCAGACGGCGGTAGCCCTCGGCCTGTGTGGCGAGCTTGTCCGCGTCGGCCGGCAGTGGCATGCGGACGTCCGCCTCCGTCACGGCGGTGGCCACGCCGAGCTTGTCGAAGCGGGCGAAGTTGGCCGCCATGTCGGTGGGCAGGCCGTACTGGATGCCGAGGTGGCCCTGGAAGCCGACCCCGTCCAGGGGGACGCCCTGCGCGCGCAGGCGGCTGACCAGATCGTGGACGGCGTCGCTCTTCGGGCCGCTCCACTCGGTGTTGTAGTCGTTGTAGAACAGCAGGGCGTGCGGGTCGGCCTCGTGGGCCCAGCGGAAGGCGTCGGCGATGTAGCCGGGGCCCAGTTTGCGCAGCCAGATGCTGTCACGCAGGGTGCCGTCCTCGTTGAACGCCTCGTTCACCACGTCCCATTGCCAGACCCTGCCCTTGAAGTGCCGGACGGTGTCGGTGATGTGGCGGTGCAGGATCTCCCGCAGCTGGTCGGCGCTGAAGTCGCCGGAGGTGAGCCAGGACGGCAACTGGTTGTGCCACACCAGGACGTGGCCGCGCACCTTCTGCCCGTGCCGGCGGGCGAAGTCGACCAGGCGGTCGGCGGCGGCGTAGTCGTACTCCCCCCGGCTGGGCTCGATCGCCTCCCACTTCATCACGTTCTCCGGAGTGACGGTGGAGAACTCCGAGCCCGCGAGCCGGCGGTAGGCGGCGTCGTCGGTGAGCGCGGACATGTCGACGGCGGTGCCGACCCGGAGGTGGTCGTCGGCGGCGAGCTGCCGCAGCGGACGGTCCGGTACGGCGGTGCCGCCGGAGGCGCTTGCCGGGCTCGCGGCGGCGAGGGGCAGCAGGGCCAGGCAGCAGGCCGAGGCGGCGGCCGCGAGGGAGCGGGGCAGGTTCACGGGCACTCCTGGAGGAGTCGAAAGTTTCGAGTTACCTGACGAGCGTTGCGTCACGGTAAACAGACCCCATTTCCGCGTCAACCATTCTGTCGACGGCCATTCCAGCCAACTCTTCAGGGAAGCTCGAAACTTTCGCCCTTACTCCCCGCTCTGCCCCGTCAAGTTTCGATGAAGTTTCGGAAACGGACGCATTGACCGCCCTTTCCAACCCGCCCCATACTCTCCAGCAATCGAGCCCTCCCTCCCCCGGGAGCGGCCCGGCACGGCGTATGGCGCGAACATGACAACACACCTCGTCCAGGAGGAACCATGGACATGGAGCACGCCCTCTCCCGCCCGATGAGCCGCAGGGGCTTCATCAACCGCGCCGGCGCACTCGCGCTGGCCACGTCCGCGTCCGGGCTGCTGCTGCCCGGCACCGCCCAGGCCGCCACGGTCATCACCACCAACCAGACCGGCACCAACAACGGGTTCTACTACTCCTTCTGGACCGACGGCGGCGGGTCGGTCTCCATGACCCTCAACTCCGGCGGCAACTACAGCACCCAGTGGACGAACTGCGGGAACTTCGTCGCCGGCAAGGGCTGGAGCAACGGCGGACGCAGGAACGTGCAGTACTCGGGCAGCTTCTACCCGTCCGGCAACGGCTACCTGGCGCTGTACGGATGGACCTCGAACCCGCTCGTCGAGTACTACATCGTCGACAACTGGGGCACCTACCGGCCCACCGGAACGTACAAGGGCACGGTCACCAGCGACGGCGGCACGTACGACGTCTACCAGACGACGCGGTACAACGCCCCCTCCGTGGAAGGCACCAAGACCTTCAACCAGTACTGGAGCGTCCGGCAGTCCAAGCGGACCGGCGGCACCATCACCACCGGCAACCACTTCGACGCCTGGGCCCGCTACGGCATGCGGCTGGGCAGCTTCAGCTACTACATGATCCTCGCCACCGAGGGCTACCAGAGCAGCGGCTCCTCCAACCTCACGGTGAGCGGCTGACCTGCCCCCTCCGTCCCATCGACCCCCCACGGCGGTCACGCCGCCCACCCGAGGAGGACGCACCCGCATGCGAGCCGCACCCCGCCCCCTGCTGACCGGACTGGCCCTCGCGGCGACCGCCGTGGCCGGCACGGTCACCGCCGTCACCGACGCCGCCCCGGCGCACGCCGCCGCCTGTTCCGGGTACGTCGGGCTCACCTTCGACGACGGCCCGTCCAACGAACACACCCCGGCCCTGCTCAACGCGCTGAGGCAGAACGGCCTGCGGGCCACGATGTTCAACGAGGGCCAGTACGCCGCCGCCTACCCGGCGCAGGTCCGGGCCGAGGCCAACGCAGGGATGTGGATCGGCAACCACAGCTACACCCATCCCCACCTCACCCAGCTGAGCCAGGCGCAGATCGACTCGGAGATCGCCCGCACCCAGCAGGCCGTCGCCGCGGCCGGCGGCGGTACACCGCAGCTGTTCCGCCCGCCGTACGGCGAGACCAACGCCACCGTCCAGGCGGTGGAGGCCAAGTACGGCCTGCGGCAGATCATCTGGGACGTCGACTCGCAGGACTGGAACGGCGCGAGCACCGACCAGATCGTGCAGGCGGTGTCCCGGCTGACCAACGGCCAGATCATCCTCATGCACGAGTGGCCGGCCAACACCCTCGCCGCCATCCCGCGCATCGCCCGGACACTGGCGGGCAAGGGCCTGTGCGCCGGCCGCATCTCCCCGCAGACCGGCCGCGCCGTCGCCCCCTGACCTCGGGCACGAACGGGTGAGGGGCGGCTCCGGACACCACCGGAGCCGCCCCTGTGTGCTCACCGCAGGTGGTCCACGCAGGCCCGCACCCTGACGGGAAACCGCAGGTCACGGCCCTGCGGTGGAACGACATGCGCGTTACGCCGTTCGGGCGCATCCTGAGAGCGGCCCAACCAGGTGCCACAGACCGGCCTGCGGGAGGTGCTGTGATCCTGATTGCCCTGCTCGTGCCCGTCCTGGTGATCGCCTTCCTCTTCATCACACCGGCACTCGAAGAACTCCTGTTCCCGCTGCCCGAGGCGGACGACCTCGCCGTCCCCCCGAGCCACGGAATCCCGCACCGCCTCGTGCGCCCGAGGCACGAGGGAGAGTAGCGAGCGGTCTTCCGCCGCCTCCCGGCCGGTGCGCAGCGCCCGATCAGGGCTTGAGGAGCGTCTTGATGGCGCGGCGCTCGTCCATGGCCCGGTATCCCTCGGCGACCTGCTCCAGGGGCAGGGTGAGGTCGAAGACCTTGCCCGGGTCGATGCGGCCCGACAGGACGCGGTCGATCAGGTCGGGCAGGTAGCGCCGTACCGGGGCCGGGCCGCCACGCAGGCCGACGTGGGTGAAGAACAGCTCCTCGCCGTCGATCGCCACCTCGTGGGGAAGCCCGACGAAGCCGACGTTGCCGCCGGGCCGGGCCGAGTGCAGGGCCTGCTGCATGGACTGGCCGGTGCCGACGCACTCCAGGACGGAGTCCGCGCCGATGCCGCCGGTCATCTCCTTGATCCGGGCGACGCCGTCCTCGCCGCGCTCGGTGACGATGTCGGTGGCACCGAACTCCCGGGCCAGCTTCTGGCGGGACTCGTGGCGGCTCATGGCGATGATCCGCTCGGCGCCCATCTCCTTCGCGGCGATCACCGCGCACAGGCCGACCGCACCGTCACCGACCACCACGGCCGTGGAACCGGGCCGGACCTCCGCGGCGTCGGCGGCGTACCAGCCGGTGCCCATGACGTCGGAGACGGCCAGCAGGCCCGGCCAGAACTCCTCGCCCGGCACCTCGTCGGTGGCGACCAGGGTGCCCTCGGCCTGGGGGATGCGCACGCGCTCGGCCTGGCAGGTGCTCATGAACTCGCGGTTCTCACAATTGGACTGCCATCCGTTGCGGCAGTTGGCGCAGGTGTTGTCCGAGGTCGCGAACGAGCCGACGACGAACTGGCCCGGCTCGACCGAGGTGACCTCGCCGCCGACCTCCTCGACGAAGCCGACGTACTCGTGCCCCATGGGGTGCGCCTCGTCGGTCGGGTCGAGGCCGCGCCAGGGCCACAGGTCGGTGCCGCACACACAGGTGACGGCCGTACGGATGACCGCGTCCGTCGGCTCCAGGATCTTCGGGTCGTCCAGGGTCTCGAACCGCACGTCGCCGGGGGCGTGGATCACTGCTCCGCGCATGGGGGATTCCTTACGTTCGGTGAGGGGCGCGGCCTGGGGGCGGCCCGCGCCCCTCACGGGGGGGCCTCTGCTCCAGGTAACCGCTCATCCCGGCGGCCTGCGACTTGCCGGCCGGCGCCGCCCCGGCCGCCCCACCTCCACAACGAGGCGAACCCGACCCGCAACACAGGTCAGGGCCGGTTCCGGATGTCTCCGAAACCGACCCTGACCTGTGACTCCCACGAGTCGGGACGACAGGATTTGAACCTGCGACCCCTTGACCCCCAGTCAAGTGCGCTACCAAGCTGCGCCACGTCCCGTCGCACTCACGCGCGGTGCCCCGCGTGATCGTGCGGACAGCACTTTACCCCACGCCCGGGGGTGTGCCGTAGAAGGCCCGGCGGGGCGAGGGAGAATCGGCGGTATGACGAACGCGGGCGCATCGGATGCCAGGGACCGGGACGTGACCGGGCGGGCGCGGAACGCGCGGCCCCGGGACGGGCTGGGGCGCCCGCTGCCGTACGGCGCCGAGGGCGTCCCCCGGCAGCCGGAGGGCGTGCTGCGGACGCCGGAGGACACGGTCGCCGAGGCGCGGGCGCTGCTGGCCGCGGGGCGGCCGTTCCACGCGCACGAGGTGTTCGAGGACGCCTGGAAGTCCGGCCCGCAAGAGGAGCGTGCGCTGTGGCGGGGGCTGGCCCAGCTGGCGGTGGGCCTCACCCACGCGGCCCGCGGGAACGCCGTCGGCGGGGCGCGGCTGCTGCGGCGGGGCGCCGGCGCGGTCGAGGACTGGGCGGCCGGACGCGGCGAGGACCGCCCGTACGGCCTGGACCTGACGGGCCTGACCCGCTGGGCGCGGGAGCTGGCGGGACGGGTGGAGACCGGCTCCGCACCGATCGACGCGGAGGCCGAGGCACCGCGTCTGGGGCCGTGACCGCCGGCACCCCGGACGGACCCGTGTCCGCAGGCCCCGTGTCCGCAGGCCCCGGGGCCGCACCGGCTCCGAGACGTGCGGCCGGGCCGCCGTCGCAGCCCGTGCGGAGGCGGTGGATGCACCGTCAGCGGCATGCGGCAGACTCGGGGCGTGCGAAAGATTCATGTCATCGGTATCGGCGCGGGCGACCCCGACCAGCTGACCCTCCAGGCGGTCAAGGCGCTGCGGAGCACGGACGTGTTCTTCCTGCTCGACAAGGGCGAGGTGAAGAGCGATCTCACCCAGCTCCGCCGGGACATGCTGGACGCGCATCTGCCCGAGGGGTCGTACCGGGTGGTTCAGGCCCGTGACCCGGAGCGGGACCGGACGGCGGGCGGGTCGGCCTACTCCCCCGCCGTCGGGGACTGGCGCAGTGCCCGCGCCGGGATCTACGAGCGGATGATCGCCGAGGAGCTGGACGAGGACGGCACGGGCGCCTTCCTGGTCTGGGGCGACCCGGCGCTGTACGACAGCACGCTGGCGATCCTGGAGGAGGTGCTGGAGCGGGGCGCGGTGGAGTTCGCGTACGACGTGGTGCCCGGCATCAGCAGTGTCTCCGCGCTGGTCGCCCGGCATCGCACGGGGCTGAACCGGGTGGCCCGGCCGGTGCAGATCACCACCGGGCGGCGGCTGGCCGAGGGCTTCCCGGAGGGGGTGGACGACGTGGTCGTGATGCTGGACGCGCACCAGGCCTTCCGCCGGTACGCCGAGGAGGACATGGACATCTACTGGGGCGCCTACATAGGCACGCCGGACGAGATCCTCGTCTCCGGACCGATCGCGGAGGCCGGTCCGCGCATCGAGCGGGTACGGGCCGAGGCGCGGGAGCGCAAGGGCTGGATCATGGACACGTATCTGCTGCGCCGGCGTCCGTCGGGCGACGGGCGCGGCTGACGCACCGGCCGGCGAGAGGCCGGGGACCGGTACCTCCTCGGCACCCGCGCGTGTCCGTCCGGCCGTCCCCGGGTCACCGTCCTCCGGCCGGGCCGAGGCCCAGCCGTTCCAGGGCACCCGCCACGTCGGGTACGGCGGTCACACCGGCCGGCAGGGCGGGGCGGCGTACGACGACCACGGGCAGCCCCAGCTCCCGTGCCGCCGTCAGCTTCGCCGCCGTCGCCTCCCCGCCGCTGTCCTTGGTGACCAGGACGTCGATCCGGTGGGCGCGCAGGAGTTCCGCCTCGCCGGTCACCGTGAACGGCCCCCGGGCCAGGACGACGCGGGTGTCCGGGGGCAGCGGGGGCTCGGGCGGGTCGACGGAGCGGACGAGGAAGCACAGGTCCGTCAGGTGGGCGAAGGCCGCGAGGCCGAGGCGGCCGGTGGTGAGGAACACCCGGCGGCCCAGGCCGGGCAGCGCCTCGGCTGCTTCGGCCAGGGACGGGACGTCGTACCAGCGGTCGCCGGGGCCCGGCCGCCAGCCCGGGCGGCGCAGGACGACGGCGGGGACGCCCGTGGCCCGCGCCGCGCGGACCGCGTGGTCCGTGATCGACTCGGCGAAGGGGTGGGTGGCGTCCACCAGGGCGTCCACCCGGTGCGCGCGCAGCCAGCCGGCCAGGCCCTGCGGCCCGCCGAAGCCGCCGGTCCGCACCTTGCCGGGCAGCGTCCCGGGCCGGCTCACCCGGCCGGCGAGCGAGGTGGTGACCCGCACCCCGGGGCGGGCGGCCAGGTCGGCGGCGAGGCGGCGGGCCTCGGTGGTGCCGCCGAGGATCAGGACGTGCGCGGGCATAGGGGTGAGCGTACGAGGTCGCAGGGGGCCGCCCGCCGCCCGGGTCGCTACCGTCGGGTCATGGAGTCCTTGGCGTCCGTGCGTGCCGTCCTGATCGACATCGACGGGGTCCTCACCGTGTCGTGGAGGCCGCTGCCCGGTGCGGTGGAGGCGCTGCGCGGCATCCGCGCGGCCGGGTTCGCGGTGGCCCTGGTGACGAACACGACCTCCCGGACCCGGGCGTCGATCGCCGAGACGCTGTCGCAGGCCGGTTTCGACGTGGGCGAGGAGGACGTCCTGACCGCGCCCGCCGTGACCGCCGCCCATCTCGCCGAGCACCATCCGGGCGCCCGGTGCCTGCTGCTCAACAGCGGGGACATCGCGGCGGACCTGGGCGACGTCACGCTGGTCGAGGAGGGTGCCGACGTGGTCGTGGTCGGCGGTGCCGGGCCGGAGTTCGACTACGCGGCGCTGAACCGGGCCTTCGGCGCGTTGCAGCGGGGCGCGCGGCTGGTCGCCATGCACCGCAATCTGTACTGGCGCACCGACGCCGGGCTGCAACTGGACTCGGGTGCGTTCCTGCTGGGGCTGGAGCGGGCGGCCCGGGTGGAGGCGCAGGTCACGGGCAAGCCGTCCCGGGCGTTCTTCGAGGCGGCGCTGGCGCGGCTGGGAGTGGGCGCGGAGCGGGCGCTGATGGTCGGTGACGACATCGAGTCGGACGTGCTCGCGGCGCAGCGGGCCGGGCTGACCGGGGTGCTGGTGAGGACGGGCAAGTACCGGCCGGAGACGCACGAGGACGCGAGCGGCGCCCCGGATCACGTCCTGGACTCCTTCGCGGACGTCCCGGCGCTGCTGGGGCCGGCAAAGTAGCGGCCGGTGCCGGCTCAGCGCAGGAGCAGTTGCAGGCCGCCCACGACCGTCGCCGCGATGACGAGCTGCTCGAAGAGCCGCTGGTTGATCCGGTCCACGGCCCACTTGCCGAGGAGCGCGCCGGGCACCACGAACACCACGAGCGCGGCGTCGAGGAGCAGCGAGTGCCCGTCGATCAGGCCCAGACCCGCGCTGAACGGCACCTTCGAGACGTTCACGATGAGGAAGAAGAACGCGGAGGTGCCGAGGAAGCCGAGTTTCCGGAAGCCCGCCGACAGCAGGTACAGGGACATCACCGGCCCGCCCGCGTTGGCGACCATCGTGGTGAACCCGCCGAGCACACCGTAGGAGCGTGCCTTGAGGCGGCCCGCCCGGGTGCCGGCCTCCTCCGGGGGCTGCGGGGCGCCGGCCGTCCGCCGGCGCCACAGCGTCACCCCGGCCATCAGCAGCAGGATCGCGCCGATGGAGGTCCGTACGATCCCGTCGTCGGCCCACACGAGGAACAGGGTGCCGGCCACCACGCCCGCCGCGACGGCCGGGAACAGCCGCCACAGCGTGGGCCAGTGCGCGTGCCGCCGGTAGGTGAGGACGGCGAGCACGTCACCCGCGATCAGGACGGGCAGCAGCACGCCGGTGGAGGCGCGGGCGGGCAGGACCGCCGCGAAGATCGCGAGACTGACCGTGTTGGCCCCGCTGACGGCCGTCTTGGAGAAGCCGACGAGCAGGGCCGCGAAGGCGAGCGCCGCGAACCCCCAGCCGGACGTGTGCCAGAGCGTCATCGTGTTCATGGAGGGACCGATGCTATGCACACGCATGGGCCGGGCGTAAGGAGCGTCTCGCCGGTCGGTCCCGGTACGCGGCGGGTCTCCCGCCTACCGGCCGGCGTACCGCGCGCGCAGCTCCCGCTTGAGCACCTTCATGCTGGGCCCGAGCGGCAGCGCGTCCGCGAGCTCCACCCGCCGCGGGTACTTGTGCCGGCCCAGGTGCTGCCTGGACCACTCGGTGAGCGCGGCGGCGTCCGGCGCGGTGCCCGGTGCGGGCACGACGACGGCGCACACCTCCTCGCCGTGCAGGTCGTCGGGCAGGCCGATGACGGCGACCTGGGCGACCTGCGGGTGGCGCATCAGGACCTCCTCGACCTCCCGCGGGTAGACGTTGTAGCCGCCGCGGATGATGACGTCCTTCTTCCGGTCGACGATCCGCAGGAAGCCCTCGTCGTCCTTGACGCCGAGGTCGCCGGTGCGGAACCAGCCGTCCACCAGGGCTTCGGCGGTGGCCTCGGGGCGGCCGAGGTATCCGGAGAAGACGTTGTGGCCGCGGATGACGACCTCGCCCACCTGGCCGGGCGGCAGCAGCTCGATCCGGCCCTCCGCCTCGGCGCGGGCGATCTCCACGTCGACGCCCCACAGCGGGTGGCCGATGGTGCCGGCCTTCGTGCCGAACACCGGCTGGTTGACGGTGGCGGTCGGCGAGGTCTCCGACAGGCCGTACCCCTCGTAGATCTTCGCGCCGAAGGCGTCCTCGAACCGCTCCAGGACGGCCACCGGGAGCGAGGCCCCGCCGGAGACGCACACGCGCAGCGCCGGGAGCCGCTCGGCGTCCGCGGCGGCCGCCGCGAGGGCGACGAACATGGTGGGCACGCCGTGGAAGGTGTTCACGCCCTCGCGCACCATGAGGTCGATGGCGCGGGCCGCGTCGAAGCGGGGCAGCAGTACGAGCGTGGCGCCGGCCCGCCAGGTGGAGTTGAGCGACACGGTCTGGCCGAAGGCGTGGAACAGCGGCAGCGCGCCGAGGGCGATGTCGTCGGCGCGGATGTCGTTGGCGTCGAAGGCGTTGACGGTCGCGTTCATCACCAGGTGGAAGTGGCTGAGGACGGCGCCCTTGGGGACACCGGTCGTCCCGCTGGTGTAGAAGATCACCGCGGGGTCGTCGGCGGCCCGGGTGACGTACGACGGGAGGGGGTCGGCGTCGGCCACGAGCTTCTCGAACTCGGTGCCGAGGGTGACCGCCGGGACGCCCGTGGCGCGTGCGGCGGCCGTGCCGGTCTCCGCCTGGGCCGGGTGGACCAGCAGCAGGGTGGCGCCGCTGTCGCGCAGCACGTGCTCGACCTCCCCGGCGGAGAGCAGCAGGTGCACGGGGACGACGACCCCGCCCGCCGCGGCGATCGCGTAGTACGCCACCGGGAAGTCGGCGGTGTTGGGCGCCATGAGGGCGACCCGGTCGCCGGGCCGTACGCCGAGCCCGGCGAGCGCGCCCGCCTGGGCCAGCGCGCGCCGCCACACGTCGGCGAAGGTGAGCCGCAGGTCCCCTTCGACGAGGGCGGTCCCGGCGGGGCGGCGCCGGGCGTTCTCGGCGAGAATGGCGGCGACGGACAGGGTGGCCATGGAGTGGTGCTCCGTTTCCTTGCTGCGGCTCGTGTACCGGATCCCCGTGCGGGGAGCCCCCGTTGAAGGGTCTCTAGTGCCTCTCGACCAGCACCGCGCTCCCCTGCCCCACCCCCACGCACATCGTCGCCAGCCCCCGCCGCGCGCCCGTGCGGCGCATCCGGTGCAGCAGGGTGGTGAGGATGCGGGCGCCGGAGCAGCCGAGGGGGTGGCCGAGGGCGATGGCGCCGCCGGTGGGGTTCACCAGCTCGGGGTCGATGCCCAGCTCGTCGACGCACGCGAGTGCCTGCGCGGCGAACGCCTCGTTGAACTCGGCCTCCTGGACGTCGCCGATCTCCCAGCCGGCCCGGGTCAGCGCCTTGCGGGTGGCGGGGACCGGGCCGATGCCCATCACGTCGGGGTGGACGCCCGCGGAGGCGCCCGCGATGTAGCGTCCGAGGGACTCCAGACCCAGCTCGTTCAGGGCCTCCTCGCTGACCAGCAGCAGGCCGGCCGCGCCGTCGTTCATCGGCGAGGCGTTGCCGGCCGTGACGGTGCCGTCCGCGCGGAAGACCGGCTTGAGCCGGGACAGCTTCTCCAGCGAGGTGTCCTCGCGGACGCACTCGTCCTGCTCGACCACGATGCCGTCGGGGCGCTCGACGGGCAGGAGTTCGTCGTCGAAGTGGCCGTTCTTGCGCGCGGCGGCGGCGAGCAGGTGGCTGCGCAGGGCGAACTCGTCCTGACGCGCGCGGGAGACGCCGTACCGCGCGGCGACCTCCTCGGCGGTCTCCCCCATGGACAGCAGGCCGTGCAGCTCCTTCATGGCGGGGTTGACCAGCCGCCAGCCGAGCCGGGTGTCGTGGGTCTCGACGCGCTGCGGCAGGGCCTCGTCGGGGCGGGGCAGGACGAAGGGGGCGCGGCTCATGGACTCGGAACCGCCGGCGATCACGATGTCGGCCTCGCCGGCGGCGATGGTCCGGGCGGCGGTGGTGACCGCTTCGAGTCCGGAGGCGCACAGCCGGTTGACGGTGGCGCCGGGGACGGAATCGGGCAGTCCGGCGAGCAGGGCGGCCATGCGGGCGACGTTGCGGTTGTCCTCGCCGGCCTGGTTGGCGGCGCCCCAGTAGACGTCGTCGATGCGGGCCGGGTCGAGCGCGGGCACCTCGGCCACCAGGTGGCGGATCACGGTCGCGGCCAGATCGTCGGGGCGGACCGGGGAGAGGGCTCCGCGCAGCTTGCCGATGGGGGTGCGGCGGGCGGCCGCGAAGTGGACGGGACGCACGGCTGGGACTCCTGACCTACGACGCTGTGGATCAGCACGGACCTCGCGACAGCTGTTCACGCTGTGCGGCAGCATTAATTAGCACTGCTAGTTTTGGACTATAGACCCCCGACCGCCCCACTGGGAAGATCCGCAGGACCTTCCCCGAGGCAGCTGGAGGAGAGATGCCCCACGTCCGCGCGCACGTCCTCGACGGCACGCACGGAGCCCTCGCCGTGCACGAGTGGCCGCACCCGGCCCCCCGCTACCTGGCGCTCCTGGCGCACGGCTACGGCGAGCACGCCGGCCGGTACGCGGGGCTCGCCGCCCGGCTCACCGCCCACGGCGCCGCCGTGTACGCGCCGGACCACACCGGCCACGGCCGGTCGGCCGGGGAGCGGGTGCTGATCGAGGACTTCGAGGACGTGGTCACGGACGTGCGCACGGTGGCGGACACGGCCCGCGCGGCGCACCCCGGCCTGCCGCTGGTCCTGGTCGGCCACTCCATGGGCGGGCTGATCGCGGCCCGCTACGCCCAGCGGTACGGCGACGGGCTGAGCGCGCTGATCCTGTCCGGTCCGGTGATCGGCGCCTGGGAACTGCCGGGGCGGCTGCTGGCCCTGGACGAGATCCCGGACGTCCCGGTCAGCCCGTCCGCGCTCTCCCGGGACCCGGCCGTGGGCGCCGCGTACGCGGCCGATCCGCTGGTCTGGTACGGGCCCATGAAACGGCCCACGGTGGAGGCGTTCGCCCGGACGCTCGACACCGTCGCCCGGGGCGGTGACGTCGGCGCGCTGCCGCTGCTGTGGCTGCACGGAGACGACGACCGGCTGGTGCCGCTGCCCGGGAGCCGGACCGGCGTGGAGCGGCTGAGCGGCGGCCGGCTGACCGCGCGGATCTTCCCGGGGGCGCGGCACGAGGTGTTCCACGAGACGTGCAAGGAGGACGTCTTCGCGGAGGTCCTGGCCTTCCTGGACCGGGTGCTGCCCCGCTGATCAGCCCGTTTGCTCGTGCGCGCAGCGGGCACCCGCCCTGTCGGACATGACCGTGGACAGCTGCCGAAAGGGGATATACGGACCATGACCGTGGTCAAGAGCACGCTGCCCGAGGAGGCGCTCGGCGTCACCGGGACCGCCCTCCAGGACACCCTGGTGGACCTGCTCGGGCTGTCGCTGATCGGCAAGCAGGCGCACTGGAACGTGGTGGGCCCGCGCTTCCGGTCGATCCACCTCCAGCTGGACGAGGTGGTCGCCGCGGCCCGGAGCCACTCGGACACGGTGGCCGAGCGTGCCGCCGCGCTGGGCGTGCCGCCGGACGGCCGGCCGGAGACCATCGCCGCGACCTTCGCGCTGCCCGGCGCCAAGGACGGCTGGCTGCGCGACACGGAGGCCGTGGAGCTGATGGTGTCGGCGCTGGAGGCGGCCATCGGCCGGCTGCGCGAGCGCATCGAGGCGACCGAGAAGGCCGACCCGGTCACCCAGGACCTGCTGATCTCCATCACGGCCGACCTGGAGAAGCAGCGCTGGATGTTCGAGGCCGAGAACCACCCGCGCGACGACGCGGCCCGCTAGTACAGCCACTCCCGTACGGAAGGGACAGACCCATGGCCGACGCCCTGGAGATCGAGGCGCTGTGGGAGGACTTCCACCGCGTGGTGAACATGACCTCGGCGGAACTCGCGGCCTGGCTGAAGGTCCGGGACGCAGGCGAGGAGACGGAACCGCTGCCGGAGGAGGCGGGCACGCCCACCGGGCAGCACGTCCTCGCCATCCTGCAGAAGCGCCGGACCGACCTCACCGACGACGACGTGCGGATCATGTACAAGGTCGTCGACACGGTCGGTGACCTGGTCGACCCGGAGAACGAACCCGAGCCGGAGAGCACGCCGGAGGACACCCGGCGCCGGCACCGGCTGATGACGCTGGGCCACGACCCGCTCAAGCCCTAGCCGGAGCCCGACCATGGACCGGGACGAACGGGTCCTGCGCGAGCTGGTGTCCGCGTACGGGCGGACGTACGCCGAGGAGGCCGGCATCCGGCTGAAGGACACCCCTCAGCCGCTGTACCGGCTCCTCGTGCTGTCCCTGCTGCTCAGCGCCCGGATCCGGGCCTCCGTGGCGGTCGCCGCCGCCCGGGCCCTGCACGAGGACCACCTGGACAGCCCGCGCCGGATGGCCGACACCGACTGGCAGCGGCGGGTGGACGCGCTGGGCCGGGGCGGCTACCGCCGGTACGACGAGCGCACCGCGACCCAGCTCGGCGACGGCGCCGCACTGCTCACCGAGCGCTGGGGCGGCGACCTGCGCCGGCTGCACCGGGAGGCGCACGGCGACACCGGCGAGCTGAAACGGCTGCTCCAGGAGGAGCCGGGCATCGGACCGGCCGGCGCCGACATCTTCCTGCGCGAGGCGCAGCGGGTCTGGCCGGACGTCGCGCCCTACCTGGACGGCAAGGCGCTGGCCGGGGCCGGGCGGCTCGGCCTGCCGAAGGACCCGGAGAAGCTGACCGGGCTGGCCGGGGACACCCAACCGGCCGTGCTGGCCGCCGCGTTGGTCCGGGCGGCGCTCGACCGACAGGTGGCCGAAGACTGTCTGCGCCGGGCCGCGTGATCGTGTCAGACTGCTCCCCGCACGTCCCGGAGTGACCACCGGGACCGAAGCCGTGGAGGAGCATCACGTGACGGGGACCGGGCCGGGCATCCAGGACGGCATCGACACGACCCGGCCGCATCCGGCCCGGGTGTACGACTGGTTCCTCGGCGGCAAGGACAACTATCCGGTCGACGAGGAGCTGGGCCGGCGGATCGCGGCGATCGACGGGGGTGCCCCGAAGGCCGCCCGCGCGAACCGGGCGTTCATGCGCCGCAGCACGCGGATGCTGGCCGTGGAGCGGGGGATCCGCCAGTTCCTGGACATCGGCACCGGCATACCGACCGAGCCCAACCTGCACCAGATCGCCCAGTCGGCGGCCCCGGACGCCCGGGTGATGTACGTCGACAACGACCCCATCGTGCTGGCCCACGCCAACGCCCTGCTGCGCGGCACACCGGAGGGCGTGACGGAGTACGTCCAGGCCGACGCCCGGGAGCCGCGCGCGATCCTGGAACAGGCCGCCCGCGTCCTGGACTTCGGCCGGCCGGTGGCCCTCTCCCTCATCGCCCTGCTGCACTTCATCGCCGACGACGACGGCGCCCACGGCCTGGTGGACACCCTCGTCGGCGCGCTGGCGCCGGGCAGCTGCCTGGTGCTGTCCACCATGACGGCCGACTTCGAACCGGAGAACGTCCAGCGGGGCATCGCGGCCTACGCGGCCGGCGGAGTCACCCTGGTGGCGCGGACGCACGCCGAAGTGAGCACCTTCTTCAAGGGACTCGAGCTGCTGGAGCCGGGCATCGTGCCGGTGGCCGAGTGGCGGCCCGAGGGAGCGCCCGAGGGGCCGGTCTCGCTGTACGGCGGAGTCGCGGTCAAACCCTGACCCCGTCGTACGGCAGGCCCAGCACCCGGGCGACGGTCCGCAGCACGCCGTCCTCGTTGTTGGACGGAGCCAGGTGGCGGGCCCGCCGGATCACCTCGGGGTGGGCGCCCGCCATGGCGAAGGACCACTCGGCGGCGTCGAGCATCTCCAGGTCGTTCAGGTAGTCGCCGAACACCATGGTCTGGGCGGGCGTGATGCCGAACGCCCGCTGGAGGCCGCGCAGGGCGGTGCCCTTGTCGGCTGTGCGGTTCATCACGTCCACCCAGTGCTCGCCGGAGACGACGACCTGGTGGGTGGCGGCGAACTCCGCGAGGGCCGGGGCGGTGGTGTGCTCGGCGGACCCGAAGTCGAACAGCGCGACCTTGATCACTTCGTCGTCCACGGCGGTGACGTCCTCGACGATCCGGTGCTCGACGTAGTACTTGCGCACCTCCGCCAGGAAGGCCTCGTCGGTCCGCTCGACGTACGCCGCCCGCTTGCCGCAGACGACCGCGCCGACGTCCGCGCCGTCCGCGACCAGCCGCCGTGCCGTCCGGGCGACCCCGGCGGCGACGGACCGGTCCAGCGGGTCGGAGCTCAGCTCCACGCCGTCGCGGACCACGTACGTGCCGTTCTCCGCGATGAACACCATGCCCTCGGCGACGTCCTCGAACTGCCGGAAGAGGGTGGCGTACTGGCGTCCGCTCGCCGGGCTGAACAGCACCCCGCGGCGGCGCAGTTCGGCGAGCATCGGCCACAGCCCGTCGGGGATCCGCTTGGCGTCGTCCAGCAGCGTGCCGTCCATGTCGGTGACGATCAGCCGGATGTCGGCGCGGCCTGCGGGCAGGCCGGAGGTGTCGAGGAGGGGCGCGGGCGTGGCGGGCATGTCCTGCTTCCGGTCGGGGGCGTGGGTACCGGTCCAGTGTTCCTCATGCGCCCCGGCACCCCGGAACCGCCTGGGGGTGGGGCGCAGACCTGCCCGGAACCGCCGGGGGCGCGGCTCGACCGGAACCGCGTGAGGTCAGGACGCCCGGAGACCGCAACCGCCGAGCCAAAGCACAAGCGCCCGGAACCGCCCGAGCCGAAGCGCTCGACCGGAACCGCCGAAGGCCAGCGCGCCCCGCAGACCGGGCCCCCCCAAGGCGCGCACAAGCGCCCAGGACCGCCGCAGGCGAAGCATTCGGCTGGGACCGCCGGAGGCGAAGATCGAGCCTCTCCCGAACCCCCGAGCCAAAGCACAAGCACCCGGAACCGCCCGAGCCGAAGCACTCGACCGGAACCGCCGAAGGCCAGCGCGCCCCGCAGACCGGGCCCCCCAAGGCGAGCACAAGCGCCCAGGACCGCCCGAGCCGAAGCACTCGACCGGAACCGCCGAAGGCCAGCGCGCCCCGCAGGCCAGGCTCCCCAAGGCGCGCACAAGCGCCCAGGACCGCCGCAGGCGAAGCACTCGACCGGGGCCGCCGGCGGCGAAGCCAAGCCCTGCCCGAACCGCCGGGGGCACGACGCGCGTGTGTCCGGAACCGCCCGGCGTTCCCGTTTCCCGGGACAGCGCGATCACCGGGGGGCACAATGACGGCGGAGAACCGCACGTGAGAGGGGCGGACAGGTGAGCGAGGTCGACTCCCCGGGAGCCGGATCGGCACGGCTGGACACCACCGTGGCGCACAACGCCCGGGTCTGGAACTACTGGATCGGCGGCAAGGACCACTACGAGGTCGACCAGCGGGTGGGCGAGCGGATCGCCGGGATGTTCCCGGTGATCCGGGCGGTGGCGCGCGCGGACCGGGAGTTCCTGGGACGGGCGGTGCGCTTCCTGGCCGCCGAGCGGGGCATCCGGCAGTTCCTCGACATCGGCACGGGCCTGCCGACGGCCGACAACACGCACGAGATAGCGCAGCGGATCGCCCCCGAGTCCCGGATCGTGTACGTCGACAACGACCCGATCGTGCTCGTCCACGCCCGCTCGCTGCTCACCAGCTCCCCCGAGGGCGTCACGGACTACATCGACGCCGACGCGCACGACCCGGACCGGATCGTGCGGCGGGCCGCGGAGACCCTGGACCTGACCCGGCCGGTCGGAGTGCTGATGCTGGGCATCCTGAACTTCGTGCTGGACACCGGCGAGGCCCGGGACATCGTGCGGCGGCTGATGGCGGCGGTGCCCCCCGGCAGCCACCTGGTCCTCACCCATCCGACGTACGACCCCGACGTGGGCGGCGAGGGCAACGTGGCCGCCATGGAGTTCTGGAACGCCCACGCCACCCCGCCGATCACCGCCCGCGGGCGCGCCGAGATCGCCGGGTTCCTGGAGGGCCTGGACCTGGTGGAGCCGGGTCTGGTGCCGTGCTCGCAGTGGCGCGCCGAGTCGGCGTCCGCCGCCCCGGTGCCGCAGTTCGGCGCGGTGGCCGTGAAACCCTGACCCCGGCCGCGCGCGGTCCTGTCCCGCCGAGGAGGACGTATGACGACTTTCGCCGACCCCGTGCCCGGCGGCCGTCCCGGGGACCTGCGCCGGGTCGCAGGCCTCACCACCGACCTGACCGCCGGTGGCGTGCGCGGCATCGTGCTGGCGTACGTGGACACCGCGGGCGTCTGCCGGGTCAAGACGATCCCCACCGGGCGGCTGGAGGCGGCCGTGTCCTGGGGCGTCGGCATGTCCCCGGTGTTCGACACCTTCCTCGCCCACGACTCGATCGTCACCACCGACGTGCTCGGCTCACCCGACGGCGACCTCCGGCTCTACCCGGACCTGGACGGGTTGGTGGCGCTGGCCGGGCAGCCCGGCTGGGCGTGGGCGCCGGTGGACCGGATCACCCAGGAGGGCGCACGGCACCCCGCCTGTGCCCGGACCTTTCTGCGGCGGATCGTCACCGAGGCCGCCGAACGGCACGGCCTCGCCTTCAAGGCGGCGATCGAGATCGAGTGGTCCGTCGGGCTGGACTCGGCGCCCGCCGGGGAGTTCGTACCGGCCGTCTCCGGCCCGGCGTACGGGGCGATCCGGCAGGTCGGGCTGAGCGACTACACCGCCGATCTGCTGGCCGCGTGCGCCGCGCAGGGCGTGGACGTGGACCAGCTGCACCCCGAGTACGCGCCCGGGCAGTTCGAGATCTCGGTGGGCGCCCGGGACCCGGTGGCGGCGGCCGACCTCAGCGTGCTGGTCCGGCAGACGATCCGGGCGGTGGCCCGGCGGCACGGCCTGCGCGTGTCGTTCGCGCCCGCGGTGTCCGCCGAGGGCGTCGGCAACGGCGGCCATCTGCACCTGTCCTGCTGGCGCGACGGGGTCAACCTGCACGCGGGCGGCGAGCGCCGGTACGGCATGACGGCCGAGGCGGAGTCCTTCGCGGCCGGGGTTCTCGCCCACCTCCCGGCCCTGACCGCGGTCACCGCCCCGAGCCCGGCCAGCTATCTGCGGCTGAAGCCGTCCCAGTGGGCCGGGGTGTTCACCGCCTGGGGCCGCGAGACCCGGGAGGCCGCGCTGCGGATGGTCACGGGCACGGCGGGCCGCCACGACCAGGACGCCAACATGGAGGTCAAACCGGTCGACCTGGCCGCGAACCCGTATCTGGCCCTCGGCTGTGTGATCGCCGCCGGACTGGACGGCGTCACGGCGGCCCGCACGCTGCCCGACGAGATCACCGGCGACCCGGCCCGCTTCGGCCCCGACGAGGCGGCGGCCCTGGGCGTACGGCGGCTGCCGCGGTCGCTGCCGGAGGCGGTGGAGGAGTTCCGCGCGGACCCGGTGCCGCGGGCCGCGCTGGGCCCGGTCCTCGCCGACGCGGTGATCGCCGTGCGGCTCGGCGAGGTGGCGGCCGTCGACGGGCTCGGCCCCGAGCAGGTGGCGGCGGCCTACCGCTGGGTGTACTGACCATGGCCGCACCCGGACCGGTCCACGAGGCCCTCGCCGCGCTGCCGCTCGTCGACCACCACTGCCACGGCGCGGTCACGGCCGACCTGTCCGGCGAGGAGTTCGCGTCCCTGATCACCGAGGGCGCGGCCTGGCCGGACGTCTCCCCCTTCGACAGCCCCGTCGGCGTGGCCGTCCGCCGCCACTGCGCGCCCCTGCTGGACCTCCCCCGGCACGCGCCGCCCGCCGACTACGTGGCCCGGCGCGCCGAGCTGGGCTGGCGGGAGGTCAACCGCCGCTTCCTCACGGCTGCCGGAGCGGGGGTGTTCTGCGTGGACACCGGATTCGCCCCGCACCCGGTCACCACCCCCGCCGAGCTGGCGGCGGCCGCCGGCGCCGCCGCCTGCGAGGTCGTACGGCTGGAGCAGATCGCGGAGTCGGTGGCGGCGCGGGGCGTGGAGGCGGGCGAGTACGCGGCCGTGTTCCGCGCGGCCGCCGAGGAGGCCGTACGGCGGCCGGGTGTGGTCGCCGTGAAGTCGATCGCCGCCTACCGCACGGGTTTCGCCCTGGACCCGGGGCGCCCGGCCGACGCGGAGGTGACGCAGGCCGCCCGGCACTGGCTGGCGCGGGGCGGACGCCTCACGGACCCGGTCCTGGTCCGGCACCTGCTGTGGACCGCCGTCGAGCTGGGGCTGCCGCTGCAACTGCACACCGGCTTCGGCGACGCGGACGTACGGCTGCACCGCGCGGACCCCGCCCTGCTCACCGACTGGCTGCACCGGACCGCCGGCACGATCCCGGTGCTGCTGCTGCACTGCTGGCCGTACCACCGCCAGGCCGCCTATCTGGCCGCGGTGTTCGAGCAGGTGTACCTGGACGTCGGGCTCGCCCTGCACTACACCGGACCGGCCCGCTGCCGGGCGGTGCTGGAGGAGGCACTGGAGATCACCCCGTTCCGCAAACTGCTGTACAGCTCCGACGCCTACGGTGTGGCCGAGTTCCACCACCTGGGTGCCCTGTGCTTCCGGCAGGGCCTCGCCGATCTGCTGCAGGAGCGCGTGGACACCGACGAGTTGAGCCTCGCCGACGCCCTGCGGATCGCGGCCTGGACGGGCCGCGACAACGCCCGCCGACTGTACGGACCGCCCGTATCCGAACCGGCCCGCGATTCCAGCGGGCGCCCCACCCGGAAAGTATGATCAAGCAATGTCTGACATGACCGAGACCACGCCCGGCTGGCTGACCACGGACGAGCTGGAGATGGCCAGGGCCCGGATGCCGATCCTGTACGTCGAGGCCGTGCCCGTGCGCGTGGACGACAGCGGTGAGGTCACCAGCATCGGGCTGCTGCTGCGCATCGGCCCGGACGGCACGGTCAGCCGGACCCTGGTCTCCGGCCGGGTGCTGCACCACGAGCGGGTGCGCGACGCGCTGCTGCGCCACCTGGAGAAGGACCTCGGACCGGTCGCCCTGCCGCGCGTCCCCGCCTCGCTCCAGCCGTTCACGGTCGCGGAGTACTTCCCGACGGCGGGCATCACGCCGTACCACGACCCGCGCCAGCACGCGGTGTCGCTCGCCTACATCGTGCCGGTGACCGGCGACTGCCGGCCCCGCCAGGACGCACTGGACCTCGTCTGGTTCAGCCCCCAGGAGGCCGCCTCCCCGGCGGTGCAGAACGAGATGCCGGGCGGCCACGGGGTCCTGCTGAAGCAGGCGCTGGCCCATGTCGGCCTGACGTTCTGACCGTAGGGGCGGGTTCGGCGGCGGCAGGGGTCGGCGCCCCTGCCCAGGCCGATGACGTCCTGGTGCGCCTGGACATCGCCGGCCCCGCCGACAGAGCCACGGTCGTCTTCGGGGACGCGGACGAGGCCGCCTCCTCATCTCTGAGCAGACGGCCTCTGTCCTGACGACTCCTACGAGTCGGGACGACAGGATTTGAACCTGCGACCCCTTGACCCCCAGTCAAGTGCGCTACCAAGCTGCGCCACGTCCCGGTGCCGTTTGACCTGGGGTTTCCCCGGCCGAACGCGCAGTGAAACAATACCGCACTCGGGTCGGTGGTCGCGCGCCCCTTTCCCAGTTGACCTCAAGCTTGATTGAGGTTGCACGATCGTCGGCATGACGATCGCGACGGACCAGAGCCGTACGTACGGCTACGACGACCTGCCCCGTCTGATGGGGCTCATGACCGGCGACGAGAAGCACGGACCGGCCGCCACCTCCACGCTCGACGTGCTGTGGGTGCTCTACGACCGGGTGCTCCGGGTCGCTCCGGACCGGCGGGACGACCCGGCCCGGGACCGCTTCCTGCTGAGCAAGGGGCACGGGCCCATGGCGTACTACGCCGTACTGGCCGCGAAGGGGTTCCTGCCCGTCGAGTGGCTGCCGGGTTTCGGGTCCTACGACTCCCCGCTCGGGCACCACCCGGACCGTGTGCTGGTGCCGGGGGCCGAGATCGGCAGCGGATCGCTCGGGCACGGGCTGCCGATCGCCGTGGGCACCGCGCTGGGCCTGCGGGCGCAGGGCCGGCTCGATCCGGCGGTCTGGGTGCTGATCGGGGACGCCGAGCTGGACGAGGGCAGCAACCACGAGGCGATCGCCTTCGCGGGGCCCGCCGGACTGGACCGGCTGCACACGGTCGTGATCGACAACTCCTCCGCCAGCCATGCGCTGCCCGGCGGCATCGCCGCCCGCTTCGAGGCCGCGGGCTGGTCCGCGGTGACCGTCGACGGGCGCGACCACGAGGCGCTGTACGGCGCGTTCAGCGCGCCGCATCCCGGCCGCCCGCATGTCGTCGTGGCCCGCGTCGAGCCGAAGAACGCCTGACTTCCCCGGAAATGACTCCCCCGGAAAGAGACTCTCTGATGGACACCATGCGTGACCGTTTCGCCCCCGTCGTCTCCCGGCTGCTGGACGAGGACCCCCGGGTCGCGGTCGTCCTGGCCGAGATCGGCCGGGACGGGTTCCGCGAGGCCGAGCGCCGGCACCCCGACCGGGTGATCAACGTCGGCATCCGTGAGCAGTTGCTGGTCGGCGCGGCGGCGGGGCTGGCGCTCACCGGGCTGCGGCCGGTCGTGCACACCTTCGCCAGCTTCCTCGTGGAGCGGCCGTTCGAGCAGGTCAAGCTGGACCTGGGGCATCAGGGCACGGGCGCGGTGCTGGTGAGTGCCGCCGCCTCCTTCGACTGGCCGGCCGGCGGCTTCACGCACATGGCCCCGGGCGACGTGGCTCTCCTCGACACGCTGGACGGCTGGACCGTGCACGTGCCCGGGCACCCGGACGAGGCCGAGGCGCTGCTGCACCACGCGGTCGCGGCGGGCGACGACCGGGTGTACGTGCGGCTGTCCGTCCAGTCCAACCGGCAGGGGCGGATCATCGACGGCCGGCACTTCGTCCCGGTCCGCGAGGGCCGCTCGGGCGTGGTGATCGCCGTGGGCCCCCTGCTCGACGCCGTCCTCACGGCGACGGAGGGCCTGGACTTGACCGTGCTGTACGCGACGACCGTACGGCCGTTCGACGCGGCCGGGCTGCGCCGGGCGACGGAGGCGGCGGGCACGGACGTCGTGCTGGTCGAGCCGTACCTGGCCGGGACGTCGACCGCCGCGGTGAGCGAGGCCCTGACCGACGTCCCGCACCGGGTGCTCGGCCTCGGCGTCGCCCGCCGCGAACTGCGCCGCTACGGCACGATCGAGGAACATGTCTGCGCACACGGCCTGGACGCGGCGACCTTGCGGGAACGGATCGGGCACTTCCTGGACGCCGGGCGGGTGACGGCGGGACGCGGGTGAGCTGCTGCGCCCGTGTGCCCGGCGTGCGGGGAAGCGGGGCACGTCGGCACACCCGGACCGCCCCGCGGCCCGGACCGGGTCCCTCGCCTCACGGCGCCGCGGACGCCCTCGCGTCGGCTCGGGCCAGGTCGCGGATCGGGGGGACCGCCAGCAGGATGGCCGCCACCGCCACGCTCACCGCCGCCGCGGTCAGCAGGACGTGGCCGGCGCCCAGGGACGCGGCCGCCGGGCCCGCGAGCGCCTGGCCGACCGGCATCATGGCGAGGGAGCCGGCCACGTCGTAGGCGTGGATGCGGTTGAGGACGTCGGCCGGGACCTGGGTCTGCACGGTGGTCGCCCACATCACGCCCCAGAACGACATCCCGGCGCCGGCGACCGCGGCCCCGGCCGCCATGGCCGGCACGCCGAGGCCCGCTCCGACGGTCGCAGGGAAGCCGAAGAAGGCGAAGAGGGAGAGCGCGCCCGCGCGGAGCATGCGGCGGGGGCGCAGCCGCAGGGCGAGCAGACCGCCGACCACCGTGCCCGCCCCGAGCGCGGAGTTGACCAGGCCGTAGGCGCCGGGGCCGTGGTGCCGGACGACCTCGGTGGCCACGAGGGGCACGGTCGGGCCCCATACGGCGATCATGTAGAGGCACCAGACGGCGATCACGCCCCACAGCCAGGCGCGGGAGCGGAACTCCCGCCAGCCGTCGACGAGATCGGCGCGGAAGGCGCGCAGGGCGGAGCCGGTGGCGGCGCGGGCGGCGACGGGGAGCGGGCGCAGCCGCAGGAGCAGCAGGCACAGGGCGCTGAGCGCGTAGGTGGCGGCGTGCGCGGCGAAGACCCCGCCGGGCGAGGCGAGGCCCACCAGGACGCCGGCGACGGCCGGACCGGCGAGCTGGGCGGCGGACTCGGCGATGCGGATCGCGCCGTTCGCGCCCTGGATGTCGGTGGCGAGGCGGGGCACGGTGCTGGCGACGCCGGGCTGGAAGACCGCGCCGGCCACGCCGTTGACGATGCCGATGGCGCAGATCTGCCAGAGCACCACGTGCCCGGTGAAGAACAGTCCGGCGGCGACGGACTGGGTGCCGAGCCGGACGAGGTCGGCACCGATCATCAGCCTGCGGGTGCTGAACCGGTCGGCGACGACCCCGCCGAAGACGACCAGTCCGGCGAACGCGGCGGCCGTGGACGCCATGGCGAGGCCGACCGCGCCCGCGCCGTACCCGTGTTCCAGCAGGCCGGCCGCCAGGGCGACGGGCAGCATGGTGTCGCCGAGGCGGGCGACGGCCCGGGCCACGAAGAAGAGCGCGAAGTCCCGTGACCAGACCGCCGGGGCACCGGCCGCCGCCTCGCGCACGCCCTGAGCGGCGGCGTCCCGCCGCGCGTCCGTTCCGGTCATCCGAGCCATCCCCTCCCCGGTCCGGCGGTTCCCCGTCCGTGCCGCTTCCCGTCCGACGCCGTGGCCTCTTCCCGCCCACCGGGGCGGGATCATGCCACCACCCGGCCGCGCCCGCCGGGCTTTTCAGTCCCCGGCCACAAGCCCCAACTCCGGATGGGCGTCGAGGAGTCGGGACGGGGCCGCCTGGCGCCAGGAGTCGGCCAGGATGTCCCGCAGCTCGTCCTCGTCCTCCAGGGCGGCGAGTCTCGCTCTCACCCAGGCGAACTGCGCCTCGTGGTCGGCGATCCAGAACTTCTCCGGCTCGGCCAGCACCAGTTCGTCGCGCTCCTCCTTGGGGCAGCGCACGGCGATGGACGTCTCGTCCTCGGGGAGGGTCGCGAACATCTTCCCGGCGACCCGGAACGTGGGCATGCTCCAGGCGATCTTCTCCGTGGTGTCCGGCAGGGACAGGGCGATTCGGCGTACGTCGTGTGCATCCGGCATGCCCCGCACGGTAGCTCCTGCCGCTGACAGCCGCCCCTCCCGGCCGCCCCCGGTGCGTCAGCCTCCGTCCCTCACCCGCCGAGCCGCTTGTAGTACAGCGTCGTCGGCCGCAACAGGCCCGCCGGGCTCGCCGCGTAGTCGGGGATGGTCCCGGCCCTGGTCCAGCCGGCCGAGCGGTACAGGTGCTCGGCGGGGCTGCCCGTCTCGGTGTCGAGATGGAGCAGGGTCCGGCCGTCGGCCGCGGCGGCCCGCTCGGCGGTGGCGAGGAGCCGGCGGCCGAGGCCCTGTCCGCGCGCGGAGCGGTGGACCATCAGCTTGACCAGCTCGGCGCGGTGCCGGCTGTTCGGCTTGTCGGGCTGGACCAGGCTGACGGTCCCGGTCACCCGGTCCGCGGGGTCGAGGGCCGCCCAGACGGCGAGCCGGCCCGCCGCCGCGGCCTGCGCCCGCTCCCGCCACCAGGCGACCGCCTCCGCGTGGCCGAGCGGCGCGAGGAATCCGACGGAGGCGCCGGATGCCACGGTGTCGGTCAGCAGTGCCGCCAGGTCGTCGGCGCGGTCGCGTACGCGGGTGCCGTCCCAGCGCTCCACCCTCGTCGCCGTGTCCCCGTGAGGCGTCATGGCCGCACCACCGCCAGCACGTACCGCGCCTCGCCCGGACCGGCGCAGCGGAAGCGGGTCGCGCCGGTCACCCGCATCCGCAGGCAGTCCCCCGCGTCGAGCCGGTGGACCCGGTCCCCGACGGTCACCTCCAGGGCTCCCTCCAGCAGCCACAGGTGCTGTTCCAGGCCGGGCACGGGCGGGCGGTCGTAGGCGATGTCCGCGCCCGGGGTGAGCCGGCCCTCGACCAGTTCGCCGCGCAGGCCGGTGTACGGCGGTGACACGGACCGGCGGACGAAGCCGGAGGCCCGGTCCTCCCACACCTGCTGGTCGGCGGCCCGGACCAGCGGGGCCGGTGCCGCCTCGACCTCGCTGAGCAGCTGGGACATGGTGCGGCCGTAGACGTGGCAGAGCCGGTTCAGCAGGGCGGCGGTGGGGCTGGTCTCCGCGCGTTCGGCACGGGACAGCGTGGACCGGCTGACTCCGCTGCGCTCCGCCAGTTCCCCGAGGGACCAGCCGTGCTGGGCGCGCAGTTCGGCGAGCCGGGCGCCGATGAGGAGATCGACAGCGTCCTCGTTTCTCATATCCGGGACGCTATCCCGGATATGAGACGACGGTGTTACGGAAGCCTCACGCCTGTGCCGCCTCGCCGAGTGCCTCCAGCACCGGGCGGATCAGCGGGTGTCCCTCGGCGCCGCGGCGGACGGCGGCGAAGACCCGGCGGGTCGGGGCGACGCCGTCGACGGGGCGGACGACCACGCCGGTGAGGTCCATGCCGCGCAGCGCGGAGCGCGGGACGAGGGCCACGCCCGCGTCGGCCGAGGCGAGGGCGACGACGGCCCGGAAGTCGTCGGAGGAGTGTTCCAGGCGGGGCTGGAAGCCGGCGCTCTCGCAGGCGAGGACGACCACGTCGTGGCAGGGGTTGCCGGGGTACGGCCCGATCCAGGGGTCCTTGGCCAGTTCGGCGAGGGGGACCTCGGGGGCGTCCGCCAGGCGGTGCCCGAGGGGTACGACGGCGTCGAACGGCTCGGCGTAGAGCGGGACGTGGGTCAGGCGGGGGTCGTCGGCGGGCGGCGCGCCCCGGTACTCGACGGCGACCGCGACGTCGACCTGCCGGTCGAGGACCATGGGCAGGCTGGCGTCGCCCTCCGCGTCCTGCACACGGATCCTTATGCCGGGCGCGTGGTGGGCGAGGCGGGCCACGGCCGGGGCCACGACCTGGGCGATGCCGGTCGCGAAGGCCGCCACGGTGACCGTGCCCGCCTCGCCCGAGCCGTAGGCGGCCAGCTCGGCCTCCGCGCGCTCCAGCTGGGCGAGGACCGCGTTGGTGTGGCTGAGCAGGATCTCGCCCGCCGGGGTGAGCCGTACGCCCTTGGCGCCGCGCTCGACCAGGCGGTGGCCGGTCTCCTGCTCCAGGGCCGTCAGCTGCTGGGAGACGGCGGACGGGGTGAGGTAGAGCGCGGCGGCCGCCGCGGTGACCGTGCGGTGGTCGGCCACCGCACGGAGGATGTGGAGCCGCCGTGCCTCGATCATGCCCCCATTATCCCAGGCGTCCGCCCTGGTCAGGCCGCCAGCTCGGCGCGCGCCGCGACGAAGGCGTCGACCGCGCGGTCGACGTCGTCCGTGGAGTGCGCGGCGGACAGCTGGACGCGGATGCGGGCCTGGCCCTGCGGGACGACCGGGTAGGAGAAGCCGATCACGTAGACCCCCCGCTCCAGCAGCAGTTCGGCCATGCGGGCCGCCCTCGCCGCGTCCCCGATCATGACGGGGGCGATGGCGTGGTCGCCGGGGAGGATGTCGAAGCCCTCCTCGGTCATCCGACGGCGGAACAGCGCGGTGTTCTCGGCGAGCCGGACGCGCAGGTCGTCGGCGGACTCCAGCAGGTCGAGGACCTTCAGGGAGGCGGCGGCGATCACCGGGGCGAGCGTGTTGGAGAACAGGTAGGGGCGGGAGCGCTGGCGCAGCAGGGCGACGATCTCGGCGCGGGCGGCGACGTAACCGCCGGAGGCGCCGCCGAGGGCCTTGCCGAGGGTGCCGGTGATGATGTCGACGCGGTCCATCACGCCGTGCAGTTCGGGGGTGCCGCGGCCGGTCGGGCCGACGAAGCCGACGGCGTGCGAGTCGTCGACCATCACCATCGCGTCGTAGCGGTCGGCGAGGTCGCAGATCTCCGCGAGCGGGGCGACGTAGCCGTCCATGGAGAAGACGCCGTCGGTGACGATCAGGCGGCGCCGGGCGTCGGACGCCTCCTTCAGCTTGGCCTCCAGGTCGGCGAGGTCACGGTTGGCGTAGCGGAAGCGGCGGGCCTTGGACAGGCGGATGCCGTCGATGATGGAGGCGTGGTTGAGGGCGTCGGAGATCACCGCGTCCTCCTCGCCGAGGAGGGTCTCGAAGACGCCGCCGTTGGCGTCGAAGCAGGAGGAGTACAGGATCGTGTCCTCCTGGCCGAGGAACGCCGACAGCCGGGCCTCCAGCTCCTTGTGCACCTCCTGGGTGCCGCAGATGAAGCGGACGGAGGCCATGCCGTAGCCCCAGCGGTCCAGGGCGGCGTGGGCGGCGGCGATCACGTCGGGGTGGTCGGCGAGGCCCAGGTAGTTGTTGGCGCAGAAGTTGAGGACCTCGCCGGGGCGGCCGCCGGCGGTGACGTTCACGGTCGCGGACTGCGGGGTGCCGATGACCCGCTCGGGCTTGTGCAGGCCGGCGGCGCGGATCTCGTCGAGGGTGGCGCGCAGATCGTCGCGGACGGTGTCGAACATGAGGGTGCTCCTGAGTACCTGAAGGTGCTTGCGGGTGAAGGGGGTTACGCGGTCCAGTCCAGGATGACCTTGCCGCCCCTGCCGCTCGCGGCGTCGGCGAAGGCCGCCTCGAAGTCGCGGTAGTCGTACCGGCCGGTGATCACGGGCGCGAGGTCCAGGCCGCCCTCCAGCAGCACCGACATCGCGTACCAGGTCTCGAACATCTCCCGGCCGTAGATGCCCTTGATGGTGATCATCGAGGTGACGATCCGGGCCCAGTCCACCGGGAACTCCTCGGCGGGCAGGCCGAGCATGGCGATCCGGCCGCCGTGCGTCATGTTCGCGATCATGTCGCGCATGGCCTCGGGCCGGCCGGACATCTCCAGGCCGATGTCGAAGCCCTCGCGCAGCCCGAGTTCGCGCTGTCCGTCGGCGATGGTGGACTCGGCGACGTTCAGGGCGAGGCTCACCCCTATCTTGCGGGCGATCTCCAGGCGCTCCTCGCTGACGTCGGTGACGACGACGTTGCGGGCGCCGGCGTGCCGTGCCACGGCGGCGGCCATCAGGCCGATCGGGCCCGCGCCGGTGATGAGCACGTCCTCGCCGACCAGCGGGAAGGAGAGCGCGGTGTGCACGGCGTTGCCGAACGGGTCGAAGATCGCGGCGACGTCGAGGTCGACGGGGACGCGGTGCACCCAGACGTTGGACGCGGGCAGGGCGACGTACTCGGCGAACGCGCCGTCGCGGCCGACGCCGAGGCCGACGGTGGCGCGGCACAGGTGGCGGCGGCCGGCCAGGCAGTTGCGGCACTTGCCGCACACCAGGTGGCCCTCCCCGCTGACCCGGTCGCCGATGCGGATGTCGGTCACGTCCCGCCCGGTCTCGACGACCTGCCCGACGAACTCGTGGCCGAGCACGAGCGGGGTGCGGATCGTCTGCCGGGCCCAGCCGTCCCAGGACCGGATGTGCAGGTCCGTGCCGCAGATACCGGTCCGCATGACCTTGATCAGTACGTCACCGGGGCCGATGGCGGGCTCCGGGACGTCCGTCAGCCAGAGTCCCGGCTCCGCCTTCTCCTTGACCAGCGCCTTCAACGCTACGGCTCCTGTGGGTGAGGCCCGGGCCGCGGGCATGCCGAAGGAGCCCGCACCGGGTCTGAGGGGTGGAATCACCCTGCAATCTGCCGTACGCGGGGGCCCGGGTCCATCGAGCTTTTCTTAACCGGCGCCTCAGCTTTCCTACACGCCCCCCGGAAACGCCCGGCACGCCGCCCCGCGCGGGTGTCCCGCGGGTCAGAGAGGAAGTCCGTCCTGCCTACTCCGTTCGAGGTGTACGACGAGATCGGCGGCGAGCGCCTTGATGGTCTCCAGGCCGGGTCTGCCCCAGGCGCGGGGCGCGGTGTCGGCCGCGCACACGGTGCCGAGCGCCATGCCGGAGCTGTCGATGAGCGGGGCGCCGAGGTAGGAGCGGATGCCGTAGCCGTCGACGACCGGATTGCACGCGAACCGCGGGTAGTCGCGGACGTCCTCCAGGACGAGTGCCTTGCGGCGGACCACCACATGGGGGCAGAAGCCGTGGTCGCGGGGCAGCACCCGGCCGATCTCGGCCCTGGTGCCGTCGTCGCGCACGACCGGGGAGGTGGCCGGGGCGCTCAGGCCAGCGAAGAACTGGTGGTCCTCGCCGATGAAGTTGACCATGGCGTAGGGCGCGCCGGTGAGCTGCGCGAGGTGGCCCGCGAAGGCGTCGAGGCCGGGGTCGGGGCGGTCCGCCAGGCCGAGCCGGCGCAACCGGTGGACACGGGCGGGGGCCTCCTTGTCCTCGGGGGTGAGCAGCAGACCCCGGATGGGCCGGGGCGGCTCGTAGCTCATGGCCGGGCTCCGTCGCTGTGGGCGTACCTCATATAGGGGCTCCGTGGGCGTAGGGCGGAATCACATGTGGGCGCCGTGGCTGGGCGCGGTCGCCGGGGCGTGGGCGAGGAGATGGCGGACGAGGACGAGCAGGGTCTGGACGCCGGAGCTGGAGATCCTGGCGTCGCAGCGCACCACCGGGATCTCCGGGTCGAGGTCGATGGCGGCCCGGACCTCCTCGGGGTCGTAGCGGTGGGCGCCGTCGAACTCGTTGAGGGCGACGATGAAGGCGAGCCCCCGTTCCTCGAAGAAGTCCACGGCGGCGAAGCAGTCCTGAAGGCGCCGGGTGTCGGCGAGGATGACCGCGCCGAGCGCGCCCTCGGACAGCTCGTCCCACATGAACCAGAACCGCTCCTGCCCCGGCGTGCCGAACAGGTACAGCACATGGTGCGGATCGAGGGTGATCCGGCCGAAGTCCATGGCCACCGTGGTCTCCATCTTGTTCTCGACGCCGTCGAGACTGTCCGTGCCGACGCTGACCGTGGTGAGCAGCTCCTCCGTGCTGAGCGGCGCGATCTCGCTGACCGCGCCCACGAAGGTGGTCTTGCCGACGCCGAACCCGCCCGCCACCAGGATCTTGAGCGCGGTCGGGAACGGGTCAGAGCTGTCGTCGTAGTCCATCGAGCACTGCCTCCAGCAGAGACCGGTCAGTGGGAGTGTGGTGGTACACGGGCGGCTTGGTGGTCAGCGCGCCGCAGTCGACCAGGTCCGAGAGCAGCACCTTGGTGACCACGGCGGGCAGTTTCAGCTGGGCGGCGACCTCGGCGACCGAGACGGGCGCGCGGCACAGGTCGAGCGCTTGCGCGTGCTCGGGGCCGAGGTAGCCCAGCGGGGTGACGCCGGTGGCCATCACCTGCGACATCAGGTCGAGGGCGATGCTGGGTTCGGTGCGGCCGTTGCTGACCGTGAACGGCCGTACGAGCCGTCCGGCCGCGTCGTCCAGCCAGGGCCCGTCGCCGGCCGCGGCCACGCTCAGGGCCTCGTCGCCGTGGATTCGACGGCGTGCTGCCGGGGCGCGGTGACCAGGTAGGGGCGGACGCTCTTGACCAGCATCGCCATCTCGTAGCCGAGCACCGCGGCGTCGGCCTCGCGGCCCGCCAGCACGGCGAGGCAGGTGCCGGAGCCGGCGGTGGTGACGAACAGCAGGGTCGCGTCGAGTTCGACGACGACCTGGCGGACGTCCCCGCCGTCGCCGAACCGGACGCCCGCGCTGCGGCCGAGGGAGTACAGGCCGGAGGCCAGGGCGGCCATGTGGTCGGCGCTGTCGGCGTCCAGGCCGTGCACGGACTTCACCAGCCCGTCGCAGGACAGCAGGACCGCGCTGGTGGTGTGCGGTACGCGCTGCACGAGGCCGCTCAGCAGCCAGTCGAGGTCGGAGGCGTGGACGGTCGGCGCATCGCTCGCCATGGTGGATCGACTCCTTGGGGTACGAGGATCAGCGGGAGCGCTGGGGGTGGGGGTGCGTCGTACGGGTGCGGGGGCGGAGGCGGTCATCCGGCCGGGGCGCTCCCCTCGGTCCGGCCGGTGCCGCGAACGCCGTCGACTGCGGGCGCGTGGGCGTGCGCCTGGGGTATGGGGGCCGGGGACGCGGGGTCCGGGGCCGGGTGGAGCGGGGTGGCGGGGGCGGGGGTTGAAAGCGGGGTGGTGGCGGGCTGGGCGGTGTGGCCTGGCCTCGTGTAGTCCGCCCCCCTGTGCGGCTGGCCCGTGTGCTCCCGGCCCGTGTGCTGTGACCCCGTGCCGTCGGGAGGGCGGTGTTCCGGACGTGCGCGTGTCGGCTCGGTCGGTCCCGGTGCGGACACCGGCAGGTGCGCGCCCGTCATGTGTCCGGCATCCATGTGTCCGGCATCCATGTGGGCAGAACCCATGTGCCCGTGCGCCGTGTTCTCGTACGCCGTGTTCTCGTACGCGGGCTCCTGATGCTCGGACTCCAGGCTCTGCTGGGCCTCCGCGAGTCCGATGCCGCGCTGGAAGGCGGCCATCAGGCCGGGGTCGTGACCGGCGACGGTGTCGCTCTCCTGGCGGGGCAGCGGGCCGCCGCGCAGCTGCGGCACGATGTGCTCCTGGGCGCGCCGACGGGGCAGCCGGGGCTTGTCCATCGTGCCCCGGACCGGGCCGCCGCGCGGTGTGGGCAGGACGCCCGTGTGCGCCTCCACCGCCGCCCTGTCCTCGGCACCGATGCCGGGCGCGGCTCCCGCGGGTGTGGGCCGTGCCTCTTGGGCACCGCGCACGGGAAGCGGGGCCGGGGCGCCCCCGTGGCGCCCGCCCGCACCGTCCTCGGTCCCGCGCCGCCC
>NZ_JBEXKG010000042.1:0-54161 GCF_040609555.1 Streptomyces sp. NPDC004658 | reverse complement strand
CCGGGGTCGCGCGGGCCGCGTGCCACGGCGCCGCGTGCGCCGCCCAGCAACTGCCGTGGTTCGTCGCGCCGTTCCTGCTGGCGGGAATCTACGCCGTGCGGCGCGGCGAGCTGGGCGGCCGGGCGGCGGCGCGGGTGGTGCTGCGGATCGCGGGGACCGCGGTGCTCACCTGGCTGCTGATCAACGCGTACTTCGCCGTGAGCGAGCCCGGCCCGTGGCTGCGGGGCATCGCCCTGCCGCTGACCCAGGGCGCGGTGCCGCACGGCCAGGGGCTGGTGGACGTCTCGCTGTACTTCACCCACGGCAGCGACCGCCTCGACTGGTACGGCCGGGCGAGCGCGCTGCTCGCCGCCGCCCTGCTGGGGGTGTTCGTGCTGTTCGTCCGGCGGCTCGGCCCGGCCGCGACCGTGCTGCCCTGGTGCGCCTTCTACCTGGCGACCCGGTCCCAGGACGGCTACTACCTGATGATGACCCCGCTGTGGGTGGCGGCGGCGGTCACCGCGCCCCTGCCGGAGTTCGCCCAGGCCTGGCAGCCGCGGCCCCGCCCGTTCACCGGCGCGCGCCGCCGGGCCGCACTGGCCGTGGCCGTCGTCGCGCTGATCACGCCCGCGCTGGTGAGCGCGGCCCTGGCGGCGACGGGGACCCCGCCGCTGCGGATGGACGTCACGGCGGCCCGGCGGACGTCGGCGCAGACGGTGTCCCGGATGACCCTGCGGGTCACCAACAGGGGCGGCACCGCGCTCACCCCGCACTTCATGCTCAGCAACGGCCAGGGCATGAGCCGGTACTGGTCGCTGATGCGCGGTCCGGCGACGATCCCCGCGCACAGCACGGCGACCGTCGAACTCTGGGCCCCTTCCGGCGGTTTCCGGATGCCGGCGAAGCCCGGCAGCCGGCTCCGCCTGCGCGCCTTCACGGCGGACCCGCAGACGCTGTCCACCTGGGACGTACCCCCGGCCGGACTGGGCCTCAGGCCACCGCGCGGGTGAAGCGCAGCGGCCCTGATCGCGGTCAGGCCGCACCACATGCGCGGCAACGGCCAGGGCAGCCGGCACTGGTGGGCCCCGGCGGGCAGCCGGCTCCGCCCGCGCGCCTTCGGCAGCGGACCCTCAGACGCCGTCCACCTGGGACGCACCCCGGGCCGGACTGGATCTCAGGCCACCGCGCGGGTGAAGCGCAGCGCGGCCGTGATGGTGGTCAGGCCGCGCATCATGCCCAGCTGGTTCCAGCCCATGTCGAACTGCTCGCGGTCCACGCTGAACTCGGTCTCCAGGGTCAGCGCCCCGGCACTCACGCCGGTCAGGCGGGCGGTGAGCGACAGGGGCCGGCCGATGCCCCGGACGGTCAGCCGGCCGGTGACCCGGACCGTGTCGCCGTCGAGGCGTTCCGCGCCGCTCACGGCGAAGGTGATCTCCGGGTGCCGGTCGGTGTCGAAGAAGTCGGCCGATCGCAGGTGCACGTCGCGCTTGGCGCTCTTCGTGTCCAGGGATGCCGCGTCCACGGTCACGGTGCCGGTGGCCGAGCCGTCGGGCCGGACCTCGCCGGTGCCGCCGACGCCGGTGAAGGTGCCCTTCACGGTGACCAGGCCCCACAGGGTCTTGTGCCGCAGGCCCACGGTGGAGGCGGCGGGGTCGAGCTGCCAGAGGCCTGTTTCGACGGCGACGGTCATGGTCGTACTCCTGGTGGTTCAAATTTGGATGACATCGACGGCCTCACGCTAACGCGTCATCCAAATTTGAACAACACCCTCGGCGCCGCACTCGTACAAACTTGGACAACAGTTAGACTCGACGCATGTCCGCCTCCGACGCGCACACCGCCGACCAGCCCTCCTGTCCCCTCGCACACGGCGACGGGCTGCTCCCGGACGAACTGCGCGCCTGGATGGTCCTGCTGGCCGCGACCGGCGCCGTGGAGCAGCGACTGCGGTCGGTCGTGAAGGAGACCCTCGACGTCTCCCACGACGAGTTCCTGATCCTGTGCCTGCTGGCGGAGCAGCCCCGCACCGGACTGCGGATGACCCAGGTCGCCGATCTCCTCGGCCGCCCCAAGACCCGCCTCACCTACCAGATCGCCTGCCTCCAGCGGGCCGGCCTCGTCAGCCGCACGTCCGTGTGCGGCGACAAGCGGGGCGTGCAGGTCTCCCTCACCGACAAGGCCCGCGACCTGCTGCGCGAGACCTCCGCCCTGCTCGCCGGCACCGTCCGCCAGGCCCTCGCCGACTCCATGGGGCCCGAGCAGCGCGCGGCCATGTGCGCCCTCGTACCGGACCTGGAGACCGAGACCCGCTGAGCCACCGGGCCCGGAGAGACGCAGGTCACCACCGCAAGAAGAGAAACCTCACAGCGTCTGCCGCGCCCTGGCTCCGACGCGCTGCCCTAGCATCCGAGCCATGACGGTCCTGCCTGACGACGGGCTCTCCCTGGCCGCCGAGTTCCCTGACGCGACACATGAGCAGTGGCAACGCCTGGTCGAGGGCGTCCTGCGCAAGTCGGGCAAGGAACTGACCGGCGCGGCAGCTGAGGACGCCCTGTCCACGACGCTGGAGGACGGGCTGCGCACCCGGCCCCTGTACACCGCGCGCGACAGCGCACCCGACCCCGGCCTGCCGGGCTTCCCCCCGTTCGTGCGGGGCGGCCGCCCCGAGGGCGCCGGCACGAACGGCTGGGACGTGCGGCAGCGGCACACGGCGCTCGCCGGCGGCACGGCCGACGCGGTGCTCGCCGACCTGGAGAACGGCGGCACCTCCCTGTGGCTGGTGCTCGGCGAGGGCGGCATCCCCGTCCCCGACCTGGGCCGCGCCCTGGACGGCGTCTACCTCGACCTGGCACCGGTCGTCCTGGACGCCGGCCGGGACACCGGGGCCGCCGCCGAGGCGCTGCTGCGGCTGTACGACGACAAGGGCGTCGCCCCGCAGGCCGCCCGCGGCAACCTGGGCGGCGACCCGCTCGGGTACGAGGCCCGCACCGGCACCGCGCTGGACTTCGCCCCCTTCGCCGCCCTGGCGGCGCGCTGCGCCGAGCGGTACCCGGGCCTGCGCGCGCTGACCGTGGACGCGTTGCCCTACCACGAGGCGGGCGGCTCGGCCGCGCAGGAGCTGGGCGCCTCGCTGGCCACCGGCGTGGCCTACCTGCGGGAGCTGACCGAGGCCGGCCTGGGCGTCGACCAGGCCGCCGACCAGCTGGAGTTCCGCTACGCGGCCACCGCCGACCAGTTCCTCACCATCGCCAAGCTGCGCGCGGCCCGCCGGCTGTGGGCGCGGGTCGCCGAGGTGTGCGGGGCGCCGGCCGCGGGCGCGCAGGTGCAGCACGTGGTGACGTCGCCGGTGATGATGACCCGCCGCGACCCCTGGGTGAACATGCTCCGCACGACGGTCGCGACGCTCGCCGCGGGGGTGGGCGGCGCGGACTCCGTGACCGTGCTGCCGTTCGACCACGCGCTCGGCCTGCCGGACGCGTTCGCGCGCCGGATCGCCCGCAACACCTCCTCCATCCTGATCGAGGAGTCGCACCTGGCCCGGGTCATCGACCCGGCGGGCGGCTCCTGGTACGTCGAGCGGCTGACGGACGAACTCGCCGAAGCCGCGTGGCAGTTCTTCCGGTCGATCGAGCGTGACGGCGGTCAGGCGGCCGTCCTGCGCTCCGGGCGGCTGCGCACCGACCTGGCGACGACCTGGGCGGAGCGCTCCAAGCGGCTCGCGAAGCGGCGCGAACCCATCACGGGGGTCAGCGAGTTCCCGCTGCTGGCCGAGAAGCCGGTGGAGCGCGCGCCCGCGCCCGAGCCGCCGTCCGGCGGGCTGCCGCGCGTGCGCCGCGACGAGGCGTTCGAGGAGCTGCGCGCCCGCTCCGACGCCCATCTGGCGGCGACCGGCACCCGGCCGCGGATCTTCCTCGCCACGCTCGGCTCCGCCGCCGAGTACACCGCCCGCTCGACCTTCGCCGCCAACCTCTTCCAGGCCGGCGGCATCGAGCCGGTCACCGAGGGCCGCTTCGAGGACAGCGGAGCGACCGAGGCCGTGCTGTGCTCCAGCGACGCGCTCTACGCCGAACAGGCCGAGGAGACCGCGAAGGCGCTGCGCGCGGCCGGTGCCCGGCACGTGTTCCTGGCGGGCCGCGGCGACCACCCCGGCATCGACTCGTACGTCTTCGCGGGCTGTGACGCCGTGGACGTCCTGTCCGCGACCCTCGACCGCATGGGAGTGTCCTGATGGGAATCCCCGACTTCTCCGGCATCGAGCTGGGGACCCCGGCCGCCGCCGCCACCGAGGACGAGTGGCACGCGGCCCTGAAGCGGGCCACCGGGGGCACGGAACCGCTGTGGGAGACCCCGGAGGGCATCGGGGTCAAGCCGCTGTACACCGGCCGTGACCTGGAGGGCCTGGACTTCCTGGGCACCTACCCGGGCATCGCGCCGTACCTGCGCGGCCCGTACCCGACGATGTACGTCAACCAGCCCTGGACGATCCGCCAGTACGCGGGCTTCTCCACCGCCGAGGAGTCCAACGCCTTCTACCGGCGCAATCTGGCGGCCGGCCAGAAGGGCCTGTCGGTCGCCTTCGACCTGCCCACGCACCGGGGCTACGACAGCGACCACCCGCGGGTGACCGGTGACGTCGGCATGGCGGGCGTGGCCATCGACTCCATCTACGACATGCGGCAGCTGTTCGACGGGATCCCGCTGGACAGGATGACCGTGTCGATGACGATGAACGGGGCCGTGCTGCCGGTGCTGGCGCTGTACATCGTGGCGGCGGAGGAGCAGGGCGTACCGCCCGAGAAGCTGGCCGGGACCATTCAGAACGACATTCTGAAGGAGTTCATGGTCCGCAACACCTACATCTATCCGCCGAAGCCGTCGATGCGGATCATCTCCGACATCTTCGCGTACACCTCGCAGCGGATGCCCCGCTACAACTCCATCTCCATCTCCGGCTACCACATCCAGGAGGCGGGCGCGACGGCCGACCTGGAGCTGGCGTACACGCTCGCGGACGGCGTCGAGTACATCCGCGCGGGACGGCACGCGGGCCTGGACGTGGACGCGTTCGCGCCCCGGCTGTCGTTCTTCTGGGCGATTGGCATGAACTTCTTCATGGAGATCGCCAAGCTGCGCGCGGCCCGGCTGCTGTGGGCGAAGCTGGTGCGGCAGTTCGACCCGAAGAACACGAAGTCCCTCTCCCTGCGCACCCATTCGCAGACCTCGGGCTGGTCGCTGACCGCGCAGGACGTGTTCAACAACGTCACGCGTACGGCCGTGGAGGCGATGGCGGCGACCCAGGGCCACACCCAGTCGCTGCACACCAACGCCCTCGACGAGGCCCTGGCCCTGCCGACCGACTTCTCGGCGCGCATCGCCCGCAACACCCAGCTGCTCATCCAGCAGGAGTCGGGCACCACCCGGGTCATCGACCCGTGGGGCGGCAGCGCCTACGTGGAGCGGCTGACGTACGACCTCGCCCGCAAGGCGTGGGCGCACATCCAGGAGGTCGAGCAGGCGGGCGGCATGGCGCAGGCCATCGACGCCGGCATCCCCAAGCTGCGCGTCGAGGAGGCGGCGGCCCGCACCCAGGCCCGCATCGACTCCGGGCGGCAGCCGGTGATCGGCGTGAACAAGTACCGCGTCGACAGCGACGAGCAGATCGAGGTCCTGAAGGTCGACAACTCCTCGGTGCGCGCCCAGCAGATCGAGAAGCTGCGCCGGCTGCGGGCGGAGCGGGACGAACAGGCCTGCCAGGACGCCCTGGACGGGCTCACCCGCGCGGCCGACGGCAAGGAGAACCTGCTGGAACTGGCCGTGCGCGCGGCCCGCGCCAAGGCGACGGTCGGTGAGATCTCCGACGCCCTGGAGAAGGTGTACGGGCGGCACGCGAGCCAGATCCGTACGATCTCCGGCGTGTACCGCAACGAAGCAGGCCAGTCCCCGTCGGTCGACCGCACCCGGGCGCTGGTGGACGCGTTCGAGGAGGCCGAGGGGCGCCGGCCGCGCATCCTGGTCGCCAAGATGGGCCAGGACGGCCACGACCGCGGTCAGAAGGTGATCGCGACCGCCTTCGCCGACCTCGGCTTCGACGTCGACGTCGGCCCGCTGTTCCAGACGCCGGAGGAGGTCGCCCGGCAGGCGGTCGAGGCGGACGTGCACGTGGTCGGCGTCTCCTCGCTGGCCGCCGGTCACCTCACGCTCGTCCCGGCGCTGCGCGAGAAGCTCGCCGAGGAGGGCCGCGAGGACATCATGATCGTGGTCGGCGGGGTGATCCCGCCGCAGGACGTGCCGACCCTGCGGGAGATGGGCGCGGCGGAGGTGTTCCTGCCGGGGACGGTGATCCCGGACGCCGCCCACGACCTGGTGAAGCGCCTGTCGGCCGGTCTCGGCCACGAGCTGTAGGGCGCGATGGCCGCGATCGATCTGGACACCTATGTGAAGGGTGTGCTCGACGGGAAGCGGGCCCTGGTGGCCCGCGCCATCACGCTCGTCGAGTCCACCCGGCCCCAGCACCGGGCGCTGGCGCAGCAGTTGCTCACCGAGCTGCTTCCGCACAGCGGCCGGGCGCGGCGCATCGGCGTCAGCGGGGTGCCGGGTGTCGGCAAGTCGACGTTCATCGACGCGTTCGGCACGATGCTGACCTCGCTGGGCCACCGGGTGGCGGTCCTCGCCGTCGACCCGTCCTCCACTCGCACGGGCGGCTCCATCCTGGGCGACAAGACCAGGATGGAGCGCCTGGCGGTCGACCCGGCGGCCTTCGTCCGCCCCTCCCCCAGCGCGGGCACGCTGGGCGGCGTCGCGAAGGCCACCCGGGAGTCGATGGTGGTGATGGAGGCGGCGGGCTACGACGTGATCCTGGTCGAGACCGTCGGCGTCGGCCAGTCCGAGACGACGGTCGCCGAGATGGTCGACTCCTTCCTGCTGCTGACGCTGGCCCGCACCGGTGACCAGTTGCAGGGCATCAAGAAGGGCGTCCTGGAGCTGGCCGACGTGATCGCCGTCAACAAGGCGGACGGCCCGCACGAGCGCGACGCGCGGGCGGCGGCACGCGAGCTGGCGGGCGCGCTGCGTCTGATGCACGGCAAGGACGCCTTCTGGAGCCCGCCGGTGCTGCACTGCAGCGCCCGCGAGTCGACCGGCCTCGACACGGTCTGGGAGCGCCTGGAACAGCACCGCGCCCTGCTCGACTCCACCGGCCGGCTGGCCGCCAAGCGCCGGGACCAGCAGGTCGGCTGGACCTGGGCGATGGTCCGCGACGAACTCCTCGGCCGCCTGCACGCCGACCCGGCGGTCCGCGCGACCGCACCCGAGCTCGAACAGCAGGTCAGGGAGGGCCGCTTGACGGCCACACTCGCGGCCGAACGCATCCTCGCGGCGTTCGAGAGCCACACGGCACCCTCGGCCGACGACTGAACGCCCGGCCCGGCGAGCACCTCGGCGATGGTCCGCGACGAACTCCTCGGCCGCCTGCACGCCGACCCGGCGGTCCGCGCGACCGCACCCGAGCTGGAACAGCAGGTCAGGGAGGGCCGCTTGACGGCCACACTCGCGGCCGAACGCATCCTCGCGGCGTTCGAGAGCCGCACGGCACCCTCGGCCGACGACTGAACGCCCGGCCCGCCGCGCTTCATCGGCGCGGCGGGCCACGGGCGGCGGCGGGGCTGCGGCGTGCGATCGCGCGGGAAAGGCCGGGCGCCGGCTACCGGGAGCCGGCGGAGCCCTGGGCCGCCGACAGGTCAGCCGCTCCGCCGATCCTCACTGTTCCGCCGCTCGGGATGCGGGCACGGTAATCGCCGGACCGGGCATCGGACACCTGCGCGGAAATGTCGAGTTTCCCCGAAACCCTCACGCGAACAGGCGTACGGGCCAGTGAGCAGCTGTTCCTGAAGTTGCTCGTGTGACTGTTGGGAAACGGTGAAGACAGGCCATACCCCAATAGGCTGGTTTGGATCACGCCGGCTCCTCACTCCGCAGGCGCTCGGCGATACCCGTGACCGTCGACCCGGTCCTCGGCCCCGTCCCCGCCTTCCCTGGTCGCCGATGAGAACCGCAGGTCAGATGCCCTCTACCCGCACGGTCAAGCCGCGTGGAAGCACTGTCCGGCGCCGGGCGCGCCGCCGGAGCGCGCGGTGGCGCGAAGGCGCCGGAAGGCGGCGACCGGGCAGTGGACCGAGTCCCAAAGCTTGAGCACAAATTCCACACATCCCCTCTTCAGATCGGTTCCGATGGTCTAGATTGACCGTGCTTCAGCTGTTCGGACACCAGGCGACCAACAAATGATCTTTTGGTCCGGCGCTACGGAAAGCCAGCAGTCGCGTCCCCGCGCCGGACGTGTGAATGATCAATTCAGGGAGCCCGAGAGGGAGCCTTGGATGCGGGGAGCATCCAGGGTTTCCACACCTGTTCACATGGCTCCGGAACAGCCGGACGGCATACACGGGAGGCGGGGGCCTCCCGGGGGGAGGAACAGCGGGGGGCGGGGGCCTCCCGAGGGGGCGGAACAGTGTTGGGCGAACACGTCGAACCACTGGGACCTGGGGGGGTTCTGTGCGGCAAGGGGGACTTGTCAGCCCGTTTCCGTCGGCGCGCGAGCGTCTGGCGAACGGGAGAATCAGCCGGCCCGCGACCGACTGGGAGCAGCGGTACCGCCGTACCGTGATCATCAGCGACACCGTGGCCACCGCCTTCGTGGTGGCGGCGATCGGCAACTTCTTCGGAGCCCGCGACGCGGCCAACTGGCACGAGAAATGGGGAATCCTCGCCTTCGGCACCGAACTGCTGGTGCTGGGGGCGCTCGCGGTGAGCCGGGCATGGGCTCCCGCCGTGCTCGGCCAGGGCGCCGAGGAGTTCCGCCGGCTCGGACGCTCACTGTTCACGGCGACCGTCGTCCTGGCGCTCGGCGGGATCGCCCTCACCTCACGCAACATCAAACTCTGGATCTTCGTCGCCGTCCCCGCGATCGCGCTCGTCACCATGACCGCGCGGTACCTGCTGCGCCTGTGGCTGCACCGGCAGCGCAAGGACGGACGGTGCCTGCGACCGGTGCTCGCCGCCGGCAGCGTGGCCACCGTGCGCGACCTGATATCCCGGACCCGCAAGTTCCCGCACCTCGGCTGGCGCGTGGACGCCGTGTGCACGACGGACGGGGTCGGGCTCGACGGCGACGAGGTCGACGGAGTGCCGGTCGTCGGTCAGCTGTCGGACGTCGCCAAGCACGTCCGCCACGACGGCTACCGCGTCGTCGCGGTCACACCGGACCCGCACTGGTCGTCGGACCGGCTGCAACGGCTGGCCTGGAACCTCGAGGGCAGCGACGCCGAGATGGTCGTGGCACCCGTGCTGATGGAGGTGGCCGGTCCGCGGCTGCACGTCGACGCGGTGCTCGGCATCCCGCTGCTGCGGGTCAGCATGCCGACCTTCACCGGGGGCCGCCGGGCGGTCAAGGGCGTCGTCGACCGGATGGGCGCGGCGATCCTGCTGGTGCTGTTCGCGCCGCTGATGGTGTTCGTCGGGCTGCTCGTGGTGGCGGACAGCCGGGGCGGGGCGTTCTACCGCCAGCGCAGGGTCGGCAAGGACGGCCGCGAGTTCACCATGTACAAGTTCCGCACCATGGTCGCCGGGGCCGACGGGTCCCGTTCCGAGCTGGCCGCCCTCAACGAGGGCGCCGGCCCGCTGTTCAAGCTCCGCCGGGATCCGCGGGTCACCCGGGTCGGAACCGTGCTGCGCCGGTACTCGATCGACGAGCTCCCGCAGCTTTTCAACGTGCTCACCGGATCGATGTCGCTCGTCGGTCCGCGGCCTCCGTTGCCGGAGGAGTGCGCCGCGTACGACCCGGACATCCGGCGGCGGCTGCTGGTCAAGCCCGGGCTCACCGGTCTGTGGCAGATCAGCGGCCGCAGCGACCTGTCGTGGGAGGAAGCGGTCCGGCTGGACCTGCGGTACGTGGAGGACTGGTCGCTCGCCCTGGACACAGTGATCTTGTGGAAGACGCTGCGTGCGGTGCTGTACGGGCAGGGCGCCTACTGATGCGCGGGGGCCGTCGTCCGGCCGGACGCGCGGACCGCAGGCCAGAAGGCCTGCCTGGGGGGAGGAACGGGTCATGAGAGTCAGCGTTTTCGGGCTCGGCTACGTGGGCTGCGTGTCGGCCGCGTGCCTGGCCAGCATGGGTCACGAGGTCATCGGGGTGGACGTCAACCAGGTGAAGGTGGACCTGGTCAACGACGGCAAGGCCCCGGTGGTCGAGGAGCGGATCGGCGAGCTCACCGCCGAGGTCGTGCGCAGCGGAGCGTTGCGCGCCACCAGCGACGTCCGCGAGGCGGTCATGGGCAGCGAGGTGTCGCTGGTCTGCGTGGGCACGCCGTCGGAGCCCAACGGCAGCCTGTGCACCACGTACCTGGAGCGGGTCACCGAGCAGATCGGCGCGGCGCTGGCGGACAGTCCCGGGCGCGGCGGGCGGCACACCGTCGTGTTCCGCAGCACCATGCTCCCCGGCACCTGCCTGAACCTGCTGGTGCCGATCCTGGAGAAGGCCGTCGGCGGCACCGCCGGCGTGGACATCGGGGTCGCGGTCAACCCGGAGTTCCTGCGCGAGGGCACGAGCGTGCGGGACTTCTTCGACCCGCCCAAGACCGTCATCGGCGAACTCGACCCGGCGAGCGGCGACACGGTGGCGGCCCTGTACGACGGCCTGCCCGGCGAGGTGTTCCGGGTGCCGGTCCCGACGGCCGAGGCGATCAAGTACGCGGACAACGCGTTCCACGGCCTCAAGATCGGCTTCGCGAACGAGCTGGGCGCGGTGTGCCAGGCGCTCGGGGTGGACTCGCATCAGGTGATGGACGTCTTCCTGGCCGACCGCAAGCTGAACATCAGCCCCGCCTACCTGCGGCCCGGTTTCGCCTTCGGTGGCTCCTGCCTGCCCAAGGACCTGCGCAGCCTGGTGTACGCGGCGCAGCGCGCGGACGTCTCGGTGCCCATCCTCGCCCATGTGCTGCCCTCCAACTCCGACCATCTGCAACGCGCGGTGGACCTGGTCGAGCGCACCGGCAAACGCCGAATAGGCATGTTCGGGCTCTCCTTCAAACCCGGCACCGACGACCTCCGCGAGAGCCCGCTCGTCGAGCTGGCGGAGAGGCTCTTCGGCAAGGGGTACGACCTGCGGATCTACGACGCCAACGTGAACCTCTCCCGCCTGATCGGCGCGAACCGCGAGTACATCGAGAACCGGCTGCCGCACCTCGCGCAGCTGCTCGCCAACTCCGTCGGCGAGGTGCTGGAGCACGCCGAGGTGTGCCTGGTCGGGACCAGGGACCCGGCCGTGCTGTCGGCGCTGCCCCAGGGCGACGGACCGGTGCTGGTCGACCTCATCCGCCTCCCCGACGCCGAGGCGCGCCGGGCCGAACCGGGGTACGTGGGCCTTGCCTGGTGACACGACGGGCGGCGCCGGGCCGGCCCGGCGCGCGCTGATCCTGGTGGAGAACCTGTCCGTGCCCTTCGACCGGCGGGTGTGGCAGGAGTGCACGACGCTGCGCGACGCGGGCTGGACGGTGGACGTCATCTGCCCGCGGGGGAGCAAGCGGGACACGGAGGCGGAGGCCGAGATCGACGGGGTGCGGATCCACCGCTACCCGCTGCGCGCGGCCACCGGCGGGCCGGCCGGCTATCTGCGGGAGTACGGATCGGCGTTGTGGCACACCCTCCGGCTGGCCCGCAAGGTCGGACCGGTCGACGTGGTCCACGCCTGCAACCCGCCCGACCTGCTGTTCCTGCCGGCCCTGTGGCTGAAGCGGCGCGGGGCGCGGTTCGTGTTCGACCAGCACGACCTGGTACCCGAGCTATACCTCTCCCGGTTCGACCGCGGCAAGGACCTGCTCTACCGCGCCGTGTGCGCGCTGGAGCGGATGACCTACCGGGCCGCCGACGTCGTGCTCGCCACGAACGAGAGCTACCGGGACGTGGCGCTGCGCCGTGGCGGTCGGCGGCCGGAGGACGTCTTCGTGGTGCGCAGCGCGCCGGCCACCGACCGGTTCCAGCCGGTGCCGCCCGAGCCCGAGCTGAAGCGCGGCAAGCCCCATCTGCTGTGCTACCTCGGCGTCATGGGCCCGCAGGACGGCGTCGACTACGCGCTGCGGGCCCTCGCCAAGCTGCGCGACCAGCTCGGGCGGACCGACTGGCACGCGGTGTTCGTCGGCGCCGGCGACACCTTCGACGCGATGGTGGACCTGTCCCGGCGGCTGGGGCTCTCGGAGCAGGTGCAGTTCACCGGGCGCGTTCCCGACGCCGACCTGGTGCGCTACCTGTCCACCGCGGACGTGTGCCTCTCCCCCGACCCGCTCAATCCGCTCAACGACGTGTCGACCATGAACAAGGTCCTGGAGTACATGGTGATGGGCCGGCCGATCGTCTCGTTCGACCTGAGGGAGGCGCGGGTCTCCGCCGGTGACGCCGCCGTCTACGCGCCCGCCAACGACGAGACCGAGTTCGCCAGGCTCATCGCGCTGCTGCTGGACGATCCGGAGCAGCGGGCCCGGATGGGCAAGCTCGGCCAGGAGCGGATCGGCGGGCCGCTGTCCTGGCGGAACTCGCAGGCGTCGCTGCTCGCCGCCTACGCCGCTGCGTGCCGTGACCTCGCTCCGGTGTCGCCGGGCACCCCGTACCGGGCAGGGAAGAGGCCGCGCCGTTGAGCGATGACACGATACGCCTGGTCACGATCGGGCGGATGCTCCGTCGGCGCTGGCGGCTCCTCGCCGTCCTCGCCCTGGTGGGGGCGCTCGTCGGCTACGGCGCCTCCGTGCTGTTTCCGCCCCGGTACACGACGTCGGCCTCGGTCCTGCTGCCCGGGCAGTGGGAAGAGCGCGAACTGCTCACGCAGGTGGACATCGCGACCAGTTCGACGGTGGTCGACCGCGCCGCCGCCGCCCTCGACTGGCCCGGCGTCAGCGGCGCCGACCTGCGGGACGACGTGTCCGCCAAGGCCTCCGACGGGAACATCATCAAGATCTCCGGCAGGGCCGACACCCCGGAGCGCGCGCAGCGGCTGGCCGACCAGGTGGCCGACCAGTTCGTCAAGTTCGCGGCGCGGATCGCGGGCGGCGGCACCGACTCCAAAGCGGCCACGGGGCCCGAGGCGCTGCGCAAGAAGGTCGAGGAGACCAATCGCCGCATCAGCCGGCTGGCCGAGGCCGCCGATCCGGGCCAGACCGTGGAGAGCGTGCAGGCCCGCACGGAGCTGGAGAAGCTGCGCACGTCGCTGGAGGAGGCCATGACGAAGCTGGAGCAGGCCGACCCGGCGAACACCGTGGCCGGCATGGTCGTCATGGGGCCGGCGGCCCGGCCGACCGGCGAGGCGCCGCCGACCAGGACGCAGCTCGTCGCCGCCGGGGCGCTGCTGTTCTTCCTGCTCGCCGTCATCGGCCATCTCGTCGCCGCCCGGGCGAACCGCCGGCTGCGCACCGAACCCGAGATCGCCGCGGCACTGGGCTCGGCGCTCCTCGGCACCGTCGACGTGCCCGACGAGCGGCGCGGCGGGCACCGGCCGGAAGCCCGCGGCCCACGGGGCCTGTTCCGCCGGCTCCTCGGCATCGACACCCGGTGGGACCTGCCGGCCCCGCACGCATCCGGCGACGAGGCCGGCCGGCGGGTCCGGTACCGGCGGGTGTGCGCCCGCCTCCGGACGCAGCTGCCCGCTCCGCGCCGGCTGCTGGCCGTCGTACCGGACGGCGACGAGATCGCCCGCCGGGCCGCCGAACAGCTCGCCGCCGAGGCCAAGAGCGACCCGCAACTGCGGGTGGTGCGGGTCTCGGTGGACCGGCCGGTCGTGCCGGACCGGGACACCGAGGCCGGCGCCCTGGTGGTCCTGAGCGCGGGGAGCTGGACCGCGGAGGAGCTGGCCGGCATCGCCGAGGCGTGCGCGGACGGCGGGCACGAGGTCGTCGGCATCGTCGTCGCCGGCATGGTCCGGACCCGCCCGACGAGGACGCCTGGCCGGCCTTCGGACGAGGCCACCCTGGCGCTCGCGGTGCACGGCCACGCGACGGGAGGTTCGGCGTGACGACGAGTACGACACCGGAGCCGTCGGCCACCACCCCGCTCCTCGACCTTCAGGCGCTGGTGGCCGCGGTCCGCAGGCGCCGCCGTCTCTGGTGCGCCATGGCGCTCCTCGGACTGCTGGCCGGCGCGGCCGTGGCGGTCCTGCTGCCGGCGCCGCCGACCGCGGTCACCGAAGTGCTGGTCGCGCACAAGGAGGACCAGCCGAACGACACCGGAACGCTGATCCGCACCGACGTGGAGGTGCTGGGTACCACGCGGATCGCCGAACGGGCCCTGCGGTCCCTCAAGTCGTCCGAGGACCCCGAGGACTTCATGCGGGACTACCGGGGCACCGGCGTCACGAACAACCTGCTGAGGATCACCGTCACGGGCGGCAGCGACGCGGAGGCGGTGGCCCGGGCCAAGGCGCTGGCCGACGCGTTCGTCGCGGACCACGTGCGCAGGATGCGGGCGACCGCGGACGCCGAGGCCAAGGCCCTGCTCGACCAGCGTGACCGCATGAAGGACGAACTCGCCCAGGTCAACAAGGACATCGGAGACCGGTCACCGCAGACGGAGACCGACCCGGCGGAATCGGCGAGCATCGAGTCGCTGTACGCCCGCCGGGCCGAACTCACCACGCGCATCGCCGACTTCAACCAGCGCGCCGAGGAGGCGCGGGTCGGCACGCCCCAGGTCGTCGCCGGCACGGAGATCGTGGACGCCCCGCGCCCGGTGAAGCACTCGCTGCCCAAGGCCGCCGCCACCGACGCCGCGATCGGGCTCGTCCTCGGTCTCGTCCTCGGGCTCGCCCTGGCCGCGGTCGGCGTCGTGGTCGCGGACCGCCCCGTGCTGCGCCGGGACATCGCGGCGAACCTCGGTGCCTCGGTCATCGCGGAGCTGCCCCACCGGTCGGGCCGGCCCTGGCAGCGCCGACGGACCCGGCTGGCGCGCGAACGGCTCACCGTGCACCTCGCCCGCACCGTGCGCGGCTCCACGGAACAGGTGTCGCTGCTGGAACTCGGCTGCGCCCGCGGCACGAGCGTCATCGCCCTCGACCTCGCCAGGGCGATGGCGGCGGAGGGGCCGGTGACGGTCATCGACGCTCTGCCCGGTGCGCAGCTCGCGGACCGCCGCCCCAAGCCCGGGGGCCCGGCCGTGGTCAGCGGCGAGCGTGCCGCGGCCCTGCCGCCCGGGGAGCGCCGGCTCGGCGTCGGCTCGGTGGCGCCCGGCACCGCGTGGACCGACCTGCGGTACCTCGGCACGCAGACCGTGCTCGTCGTGCGTGCCGGGCACGGCAGCGCCGCATGGCTGCACACCGTGGCGCGGCAGCTCGCGGACCAGCACATCGCGGTGATCGGTGTGGTGCTGATCGACCCCGATCCGCGGGACCGGACCGACGGCACGTTGTGGGACGGGCTGCACACCGCGCTCCGCGGCCGCAGCGAGCGGCCGGCGCAGCAGGGCGGCACGGGCCGGCGGCGCGCGGAGCGGCAGCCGATGTGGGCCGCACGGGGCGCGGACAACGACCAGGAGGCGCGGTAGGACATGTGTGGCATCGCAGGTACGTACCGCTGGCCGGACGGCAAGATCGTGACCGACCGGCTCACCGACTCCCTCGCCCACCGCGGCCCCGACGGGGCCGGCCGCTACAGCCACTCCGTCGGTGACGGCGAAGTGCACCTCGGGCACCGCCGGCTGTCCATCATCGACCTGTCCGAGACCGGGGCCCAGCCGATGGTCAAGGACGGCCTCGCCCTGACGTACAACGGCGAGCTGTACAACGCGCCCGAGCTGCGTACGGAACTCACGGCCGCCGGGGTGCGCTTCCGCGGTACCTCCGACACCGAGGTGCTGCTGGAGGCCTGGCGGCGCTGGGGCACCGACTGCCTGCCCCGGCTGCGCGGCATGTTCGCGTTCGGCGTCTTCGACGAGCGCACCGGCGACCTGGTGCTCGTCCGGGACCAGCTCGGCATCAAGCCGCTGTTCCTGCTCCGGCGCGGCGAGGGCCTGGTGTTCGCGTCCGAGCTCAAGGCGCTCGCCGCCGTGACCGGCGGGTCGCTGGAGGTGGACCACGCGGCGCTGGTGGCCTCGCTGCTGTACTACTGGGTGCCGGACTCCCGGTGCGCGTTCCGCGAAGCGGAGAAGCTGCCGCCGGGGAGCTGGCTGAGGTGCCGGCCCGACGGGCGGGTGGAGCGCGGCCGGTTCTGGCACCTGCGGGACGTCGCCGCCGAGGGCAGGGAGCGGGCCCGCTCCGGCGAGCGGCCCGACATCGCCGCCGTCGTCGAGGAGTCGACGCGGCGCCACCTGCTTGCCGACGTACCCGTGGCGACCTTTCTCTCCGGCGGTCTCGACTCCAGCTACCTGACCGCGCTGGCGGCCCGTCACCAGCCCGGGATCTCCGCCTACACGATCGGGTTCCGCGCCGAGGACGCCAGGTTCGAGGCGATGCCGGACGACCTGCGCTACGCCCGGCAGGTGGCCGAGCGGTTCGGCGTCGACCTGCACGAGATCGAGATCGCCCCGGACGTGCTCGAACTGCTGCCGCGGATGACGTACCACCTGGACGAGCCGATCGGCGACCCCGCCGCGATCAACACGTTCCTGATCTGCTCGGCCGCCCGGGAGGCCGGTGTCAAGGTGATGCTCTCGGGGATGGGCGCCGACGAGCTGTTCGCCGGGTACCGCAAGCACCTGGCCAACCTGATCGCGCTGCGCTACCAGCGCGTGCCCCGGCCCCTTCGGCGCGGGGTGTCGGCGGCCGTGGACCGGCTGCCGGTCGCCACGTCCCGCCGCGGGTACCGGTCGGTGCGCTTCGCGAAGCGGTTCCTCTCCTTCGCCGATCTGCCGGAGGAGACCGCGTTCCGGCGCAGCTACACCCTGTACGACCGCCAGGAGCTGCTCGCCCTTGTCGACCCGGACCTGGCGGGGACGGTCGAGGACGTGCTCACCGAGCACGCGGACACCTACCAGGACAACGACCTGGACGACTTCGTCAACCGCATGTGCCTGACCGACGCCCGGATGTTCCTGCCGGGCCTGAACCTCGCCTACACGGACCGGTCGAGCATGGCCGCGTCGACCGAGGTGCGGGTGCCGTACGTGGACGTCGAGGTGGTGAAGGCGGCGTTCGCCGTGCCCGGCGAGCGGAAGATCGCCGGACGGCAGGGCAAGGCCGTGCTCAAGGAGGCGGCCGCCTCGGTCCTGCCCCGGGAGATCGTGTACCGGCCCAAGGGCCTGTTCAGCGCCCCGCTGCGCGCCTGGATGAGCCGGGATCTGGCACCGCTGGTGCGCGAGGTGGTCGACGACGGCGAACTCGTCCGTTCCGGGTTCCTGCGCCGTGACGCGCTTCAGCGGCTGGTCGCCGAGGACGCCGCCGGGCAGCGGGACTTCTCCAAGCATCTGTGGCATGTGCTGACCCTCGAGTACTGGTATCGCGGCGCGACCTCCGGGTCCGGCCAGAACCCTCGTTCGATGGCGTAGAGACAAGAGGACTTCGGGTGAAACAGGTTGTGCAGAACTACAAGAGCGGCGAGCTGGCGGTGCTCGACGTGCCGGTGCCGGGGTGCAAGCCGGGCGGTGTGCTGGTCCGCAGCGCGTACTCGCTGATCTCCACCGGGACCGAGCTGATGAAGGTGTCCGAGGCCGGCATGTCGATGCTGGGCAAGGCCCGCTCCCGGCCGGACCAGGTGGCCAAGGTCATGCAGAGCGTGGCCACCAACGGGGTGCCCGCGACCTACCGCAAGGTGATGGGGAAGCTGGACTCGTACACGCCGCTGGGCTACTCGCTGTGCGGGGTGGTCGAGCAGGTGGGCGCCGGGATCGACGACGTGGCGGTCGGTGACCTCGTGGCCTGTGCGGGCAACGAGCACGCGCTGCACGCCGAGCTGAACTGGGTGCCGAAGAACCTCTACGTCCGGGTGCCGGACGGTCTCGCGCCGCGGCACGCCGCCTTCGGCACCGTCGGGTCGATCGCGTTGCAGGGCGTCCGCCAGGGCGAGTCGCGGCTCGGCGAGGTGGCGCTGGTCATCGGGCTCGGGCTGATCGGCCAGCTGGTGGTGCAGCTGCTGGCCGCCTCGGGGGTCCGCGTCGTCGGGGTCGACCCCGACCCGGTGCGCTGCGAACTGGCCGAGCGCCTGGGTGCCGCGGCGTGCGGCGATCCGGGGTCCGCGGCCGTGGAGGCTTCCGTCGCCGAGCTGACCGGCGGCCTGGGCGTGGACCAGGTGTACCTGGCCGCCGGCGGCGGCAGCAACCAGCCCGTGGAGCTGGCCGCCCGGCTGTGCCGGGACCGCGGCCGGGTCGTCGACATCGGCAAGTGCCGCCTGGACCTGCCGTGGAACGCGTACTACGAGAAGGAGCTCGACGTCCGGTTCTCCCGCAGTTACGGCCCCGGCCGCTACGACCCGGAGTACGAGCTGGAGGGGCGGGACTACCCGATCGGTCACGTGCGCTGGACCGAGCGCCGCAACCTGGCCTGCGTCCTCGATCTCCTCGCCCGCGGCAGCGTCGACGTGGAGCCCCTGATCTCCCACGTCGCCGACTTCGATGACGCCGTCGAGACGTACCGGCGGCTGAAGGACGGCGATCTCAAGGCCGTGGCCGTGCTGTTCCGGTACCCCGAACAGGCGGGGAAACCCGAGGAGACACCGGCCCCGGCGGTGGCCGTGCCCGCGGTGCGGCCCCGCGGCGGCACAGTGCCCGGTTCGGCCCGGGTGGCCAACACCTCGGTGCGGCTGGCGTTCGTCGGCGCGGGCAACTACGCGACGTCGATGCTGCTGCCGCACCTGGCGCAGCGCGACGGCGTCGAGTTGTCGACCGTCGTCACCACGACGGCGCTGTCCGCGGCCAACGCGCAGCGGAAGTTCGGCTTCGCCGAGGCGACCACCGATCTCGACGCCGTGCTCGGCGACAAGTCCATCGACGCGGTGTTCGTCGTCACCCGGCACAGTTCGCACGCGGAACTGACCCGCCGGGCCCTGCTGGCCGGCAAGGCCGTGTTCGTGGAGAAGCCGCTGGCCCTCACCGAGGAGGAGCTGGCCGGCGTGCTGGCGGCGGTGGAGGAGTCCGGCAACGACCGGCTGCAGGTGGGCTTCAACCGCCGGTTCGCGCCGCTGCTGCGGGAGGCCAGGCTGCGGTTCGGTGCCCGGACCGGTCCGGCGAACCTGCGGTACCTGGTCAACGCGGGCCGCCTCGACCACGGCAGCTGGTACCTCCAGCAGGGCAGCGAGGGTTCGCGGTTCGCCGGTGAGGGCGGGCACTTCATCGACACGGCGAGCTGGCTGCTCGACGCCGACCCGGTGTCGGTGTACGCGGTCGCCTCGCCCGGCAACGAGGACCTCCAGGTCGTGCTGCGCTACCCGGACGGGTCCACCGCCACCATCAGCTACGTCACCAGCGGCCCGGCCGGCTTCCCCAAGGAGACGCTGGACCTGGTCGCGGACGGCAAGGCGCTGCGGCTCGACGACTTCGTCCGCGCCTCGGTGTACGACCGCAAGCGGTGGGTCAGTTCGCGGCTGCCGAAGGCCCGCGACAAGGGGCAGAACGCCGAACTGGCGGCGTTCGTCAGGGCCGTGCGGACGGGCGGGCCGATGCCGGTGCCGCTCCAGTCGCTGGTCGCCACCACCGCGGCCACCCTCGCCGTGCGGACCGCACTGGCCGGCGGTGCGCCGGTGACGTTGGCGGGGGCGCGATGACGGTGAGCTCGGGGAGTGCGGGCTGGTACCTGCGGCGGCTGTCCCGGATGGGACCGCGGGAGGTCGCGGGCCGGGTGGGTGACGCGGTGCGCAGGCGGCGGTGGCGGTCGGTGCCGCCGCCGGACTGCCCCGGCGTGACCGGCGCCCGGTTCACCGCGGTACTGCCGGCGGGGGCGTTCGCGGCGGTGCCGGCGGACGCCGCCAAACGGCTCGTCGCCGAGGCGGACCGGCTGATGTACGGGCAGGCCGAGTACTTCGGGGTGGTCCGTGAGGACCTGGCCGACCCGGACTGGTGGTACGACCCGAAGACCGGGCGCCGGGCTCCGGGGGGCTACGCCTTCGAGGTGCCGTACCGGGACGAGGACGCGGTCGGGGACGTCAAGCAGATCTGGGAGCTGTCCCGGCACCAGTACCTCACCGTGCTCGCCGCCGCCTACGCGCTCACCGGGAACGAGCGGTACGCCGAACGCGTGGCCGAGCACCTGCGGTCGTGGTGGACGGCCAACCCTCCGCTGCGCGGCGTGCACTGGACCAGCGGCATCGAGCTGGGCATCCGGCTGCTGTCGTGGGTGTGGATCCGCCGGCTGCTCGACGGCTGGCCGGGCGCGGCGGCGCTGTTCGAGGACAACCCGGTGGCGCTGCACCAGATCTGGCACCACCAGCGCTGGCTGGCCGCCTTCCCCAGCCGGGGGTCGTCGGCGAACAACCACGTCATCGCCGAGGCCGCCGGGCAGTTCGCCGCGGCCTGCGCGTTCGGGTGGTTCCCCTCCTCTGCGCGTTGGCGGGCCGACGCGCTGCGGTCGCTGGAGCGGCACCTGCGCGGCAACACCTTCGCCTCCGGGCTCAACCGCGAGCTGGCCACCGAGTATCACGGACTCGTGCTGGAACTGGGCCTGGCCGCGGTGGCCGAGGCGGACGCCGCGGGCAGGCCGGTCCCGGCGTCGATCCGGCTGGTGCTGCTGCGGATGACCGACGCGCTCGCGGCCGTCGTGGACAACCGGCTGCGCCCGCCGCGCCAGGGGGACGCGGACGACGGGCACGGTCTGGTCGTGGACGGCGCGGGCACCGACCGCTGGGCCTCGCTGCTGGCCACCGGGGACGCCGTGTTCGGGCGGCTCGCCTGGTGGCCGCAGGTGACCGGCACCGACGTGCGCACCCCGCTGCTGGCCGCGCTCATCCGGCCGTACGCGAAGGACGGGACGGCACCGGCCGTGTCGCGCCCGGCGAGCCGGCCGGCCCACTTCGCCGACGCGGGGATGACCATCCTGCGCGGCCCGGAGGAGATCTGGTGCCGCTGCGACGGCGGTCCGCACGGCTTCCTGTCCATCGCCGCGCACGCCCACGCGGACGCGCTGTCCGTCGAGGTCCGGCACGACGGGGTCGACGTGCTCGCCGACCCGGGGACGTTCTGCTACCACGGGCAGCCCGAGTGGCGGCGGTACTTCCGGTCGACGCTCGGCCACAACACCCTGCGGCTGGACGGCGGTGACCAGTCCGTCTCCGGCGGCCCGTTCCTGTGGACCCGGCATGCCAGGAGCCGCGTCCTGGTCGCGGACACCTCCGGCGCCTTCGACGGGGGGACGGCCCGCTGGTGCGCCGAGCACGACGGCTACCGGCCCTCCGTGCACCGCCGCAGGGTGGAACTGAGGCCGGCGGAGCGGGAGCTGAGGGTGGTCGACGAGGTGCGCGGCCCGCGCCGGGCGGTGCAGCTGGCGTTCCACCTCGGCCCGGCGATCGCCGCGGACCTGGCGGGGAACCGGGCCCGGCTCACCTGGACACGGGACGGCGAGGAGCGCTCCGCGGTGCTCCTGCTGCCCGGGGAGCTGTCCTGGCGGGCGCACCGCGGCGAGACGGAGCCCCCGCTGGGCTGGTACTCCGCGGGGTTCGGGCGCAAGGAACCCGCCACCACGCTGGTCGGCACCGGCTTCGCCGACGGCGTGCAGGGGTTCACCACCGTACTGGCGTTCCGCGGCTAGGGGGGAGGAGGACCCGTGGGGATCACGTGCCGGCGTTGGACGCTGCCGGCGGCACCGCTGGCGCTGGCCCTGCTGGCGGCGACCGGCTGTACGAGCTCACCGGACACGTCGGGGAAACCGACCGCTCCGCTGTCCAGGTCCGGGGCCGTGGCGGCCGGGGCCCGGGTGTGCGCCGAGCCCGCGGCGGGGCCCGCGACGGCCCCGGCGGGCGCGGTGACGGTCGACCCCGGTGTGGTCGGTGACCTGGCCGAGAAGACGAGGACCAGTCCCCCGGGCACCACGTTCTGGCTGCGCCCCGGCACGCACCGGCTGGAGCCGGATCGCTACGCCCAGGTCATGCCCAAGAAGGGGAACCGCTATCTCGGCGCGCCGGGCGCGGTTCTCGACGGGGGGAAGAAGAACGCGTACGCGTTCGGCGGCACCGCCGACGACGTCACCATCCGCTACCTGACCGTGCAGCACTTCGTCGCGCCGACCGACGAGGGTGTGGTCAACCACGACATGGCCGACGGGTGGGTGATCGAGCACGACACGATCCGGGAGAACGACGGCGCAGGGCTGATGGCCGGCGCCCGCCAGCAGGTCCGCGCCAGCTGCCTGCGCGACAACGGTCAGTACGGAATGAACGCGTACAAGACCGGCAACACCATCCGCGGCCTGGTGGTCGAGGGCAACGAGGTCGTCGGCAACAACACCGGCGACTGGGAGCGGCGCAAGCCCGGCTGCGGCTGCACCGGAGGCATCAAGTTCTGGGCCGTCAACGGCGCCGAGGTGCGCGGCAACTGGGTGCACGACAACCGCGGTGCCGGGTTGTGGGCGGACACCAACAACAACGACTTCCGGATCGAGGACAACCTGATCGAGAAGAACGACGGCGCCGCGCTGATCTACGAGATCAGCTACAACGCGGTCATCCGCAACAACACGATCCGGCGGAACAACTGGGTCGAGGGCCGCGGGTCCGCCGAGCGCGGCGACGACTTCCCGTTCGGCACCGTCTACCTGTCCGAGGCGGGCGGCGAACCACGCGTCGCGGCCCGCACGGACAAGATCGACGTCTACCGGAACGTGCTGGAGAACAACTGGAACGGGATCACCCTGTGGGAGAACGCCGACCGGTTCTGCAACAGTCCGGCCAACACCTCATCGGGTGACTGCACGCTGCTGGTCAGGGACAAGGGCCGTTGCACGAGACCGGCGATCGCCCGCGCGCCTCTGTACGCCGACTGCCGGTGGAAGACGCAGCGCGTGGACATCCACGACAACCGCTTCGTCCTGGACAAGTCCGTCGTCAAGTGCACGGAGAAGTGCGACCGCATGGCGGTGCTCGCCAACTACGGCACCTATCCGGACTGGTCTCCGTACAAGGGCAAGAAGGTGGCCGAGGCGATCACCCTCGAACAGCACAACCGCTGGCACGACAACACCTACCGCGGACCGTGGCAGTTCGTCGTCCAGGACCCGAGCCAGGTGCTCGACCCATGGCAGTGGCAGGGCCCGCCGTACCGGCAGGACACGGGCAGCACCTTCCCGAAACGGGCCGGTGGTTGAGATGGACCGTGCCCCCGCCACCCCGCCGAAGGCCGTCGGGATCGTCTGGCTGCTGCTGGGCCTCAACACCCTCGGCTCCGCCGGGGCGAAGACCATCGTCCAGCTGCCCCGCTCCCTCATCCAGCTGGTCACCATGGGCTCGCTGGTCGTCGCGTTCGCGCTGGCGCTGGCGCTCAACGCGCGGCTGCGCATCAGACCCAGCGCCTTCCTGTTCCTGCTCACGCTGCTGCTGGTGCCGAGCGTGATCTCCAGCGTGCACCTGGAGTCCGGGTTCGGCGCGCTGTTCCGCTGCACCCGGCTGGCCCTCTTCGTCAGCACCCTGTGGCTGGTGAGCCGCTGGTGGGACGGCACTGTGACGTTCGTCCGCCACCACATCCGGATGTACTTCGCGGTGCTCGTGTCGGTGGCCGCGGGCCTGGCCATCTCACCGGGCGCCGCCATGCCCGACCTGTACGGCGGGCGCCTCGTCGGCGCGCTGTGGCCGCTCACCCCGCCGCAGATCGGCCAGTACACGGCGGTGATCACCGGTCTGACCGTGCTGCTCCTCCTGGGCCGCCAGGTCGACAAGGCCGGCGCGGCGGTGGTCATCGTCCCGTCGCTCGTCCTGCTCGCGCTCACCCACACCCGGACGGCCACCGTCGGCCTGCTCGCCGGGCTGGCCCTGGCGATCGGCTCGCTCGTCCTCACCAGCGCCGCGGCCCGCCGCTTCTTCACCTGGGCGGTGCTGTGCGCCACGGTGGCCGCGGTGGGGTTCGCCTCCGCGCTCCAGGCCTGGTTCCTGCGCGGACAGAGCAAGGAGAACTTCTCCAGCCTGACCGGCCGGGCCAAGGTCTGGGACGCCCTGCTGGCGGCGCCCCGGACGACCGCGGAGCAGTTCTTCGGTGTGGGCCTGGGCGACAAGTCGTTCGGCGGGCTGCCGATCGACAACAGCTGGCTGGCCGTCTACAACGAGCAGGGTCTGATCGGTGTCGCCCTCGTGGCGGCCGTCCTGCTCGTGCTCGGCGGCGTCGCGCTGCTGCGGCCGCCGTCGCTGCCGAGGGCCTGCGCGATCTTCCTGATCAGCTACGTCGCGATCTCGTCGTACACCGAGGCGGGTCTCGGCGACGCCTCGCCGTACCTGCTGCACCTGGCGCTGGCCGCCTCGCTGCTGGCGGTGCCCGCCACGGCCGCGCCGTTGCCGGCACCCCCTGTCCCACGACCGGGTGTCCCGCGCTGGGCCCGGGATCGGGAGGCGAGCTGACCATGCACGTCCTCGTGGTGCACAACCGCTACTCCTCGGCGCAGCCGAGCGGCGAGAACCGGGTCGTCGACGAGGAGGTGGGACTGCTGCGCGCGGCCGGCCACCGGGTCGAGGTGTTCGAGCGGCGCAGCGACGACATCGCCGGCCGGTCGCTGCTCGGCAAGGTCGCGGTGCCGCTGCTCGTGCCGTGGAACCCGGCGGTCCGCAAGGAGCTCACCGCCAGGCTCCGCGCCGACCGGCCGGACGTGGTGCACGTCCACAACGTCTTCCCGCTCCTGTCGCCCGCGGTCCTCGCCGCCTGCGCCGACGCCGGTGTGCCCGTCGTCGCCACGCTGCACAACTACACCCAGGTCTGCCCGCCCGGCACGCTGCAACGGGACGGCCGGCTGTGCACCGAGTGCGTCGGCCCGGCGGCGCCGCTGCCCGCCGTCCGGCACGGCTGCTACCGGGGCTCCCGTCTGGCGACGGTGCCGCTCGCGGTGAGCCTGTCGGTCAACCGCAGGCGGTGGTGGTCCGGCGTGGAGCGGTTCTTCTGCATCTCCGAGGCGCAGCGCGACGTCCTGGTGCGCTCGGGCATGCCGGCCGAGTTGCTGACGGTGAAGCACAACTTCGTGCCCGACCCCGGCGCCTGCCGGGTGGGCGACGGAGAACAGCTGCTGTTCCTCGGCCGGCTCGCCGAGGCCAAGGGAGTGCGGCTGCTGATGGCCGCGTGGGACGAGATCGCGGCGGACGGCGGGGTGGGCGTGCCGCTGGTGCTCGCCGGCGCGGGGCCGCTGGAGCGCGAGGTGACCGCCTGGGCGGCGGGCCGGGACGACGTGCGCTACGCGGGTCTGCTCGACCCGGCCGGGGTCCGGCAGGCCGTCGCGCGGTCGGTCGCCGTGGTGGCTCCGTCGATGGCCATGGAGACGTTCGGCCTGGTGGTCGCGGAGGCGATGGCGGCGGGCGTGCCCGCTGTCGCCGCCGGTCACGGCGCCTTCGTCGAACTCGTCGAGGACGGGGTGACCGGGCTGCTGCACCGGCCGGGCGAGGCCGCCTCGCTCGCGTCCTGCATACGCCGGATCGCGGCCGGGCCGGACCTTGGCCGGGAGATGGGACAGGCGGCCAGGCGCCGCTACGAGAAGGGCTTCAGTCCGGCTGTCGGGCTGGAACGCCTGGAGGAGGAGTACCGCGCCGCGATCGCGGGGCGGACGCCATCGATGGGGGACGGAACCAATGGGGGGCACTAGATGACACGATGCCGACTGTGCGGCTCGGCGACGCTGGCGAGCGTCGTCGACCTGGGGGCGACGCCGCCGTGCGAGAGCTTTCTCGCCGCCGACCGACTGGACGAGCCGGAGCCCGCGTACCCGCTGCACCTGCGGGTGTGCACCGACTGCTGGCTCGCCCAGATCCCGCCGCTGATCACGCCGGAGGAGACGTTCAAGGAGTACGCGTACTTCTCCTCGTACTCCACGTCCTGGGTGGAGCACGCGCGCGCGTTCGTCGCCGATGCCGTGCGGCGGGTGGGGCTCGGCCCGGACGCCTTCGTGGTCGAGGTCGCGAGCAACGACGGATACCTGCTCAAGCACGTGGTGGAGCGGGGGATCCGCTGCCTCGGCATCGAGCCGTCGGTGAACGTCGGCGCCGCCGCGCGCGATGCGGGCGTGCCCACGCTCACGGAGTTCCTGAGCCCGGACACCGGCGCGGCGGTCCGCGAGAAGCACGGCCCGGCGAACCTGGTCGTGGCCAACAACGTGTACGCGCACATCCCCGATGTCGTCGGGTTCACGCGGGGGCTGCGCGCCCTGGTCGCCGACGACGGCTGGGTCTCCATCGAGGTGCAGCACCTGCTGACCCTGATCGAGGAGAACCAGTACGACACGATCTACCACGAGCACTTCCAGTACTACACGGTCGCCTCCGCGATCCGGGCCCTGGCGAGCGGCGGACTCACGCTCGTGGACGTCGAGTTGCTGCCCACGCACGGCGGCTCCATCCGGCTGTGGGCGCGGCCGGCCGAGGCGGCGGGCGAGCCCGCGCCGCGGGTGGCCGACGTGCTGGCCCGGGAGAAGGCCGCCGGGCTCCAGGAGCTGTCCGGGTACACCGAGTTCTCCGCCCGGGTGGCCAAGGTGCGCCGGGACCTCCTCACGTTCCTCATCGAGGCGGCCGAGCGCGGCGAGACGGTCGTCGGCTACGGCGCCCCCGGCAAGGGCAACACCCTGCTCAACCACTGCGGCATCCGGCCCGACCTGCTCGCGTACACGGTCGACCGCAACCCCTACAAGCACGGCAGGTTCACCCCGGGCACGCGCATCCCGATCCTGCCGCCCGAGCAGATCGCCACCGACAGGCCGGACTACGTGCTCGTCCTCCCGTGGAACCTGCGGGCGGAACTGGTCGAGCAGCTCTCCTACGTCCACGACTGGGGCGGCCGGCTGGTCTTTCCCATCCCGGAACTGAGCATCGTCGACGTCGCGTCTCGAAAGGTCACAGCATGAAGGTCGTTCTGTTCTGCGGCGGTTACGGGATGCGGATGCGCAACGGTGCCGCGGACGACGTGCCCAAGCCGATGGCGATGGTCGGCCCCAGGCCGCTGATCTGGCACGTCATGCGCTACTACGCGCACTTCGGCCACACGGAGTTCATCCTGTGCCTCGGGTACGGGGCCCATCACATCAAGGACTTCTTCCTCAACTACGAGGAGACGACGTCCAACGACTTCGTGCTGCGCGGCGGGCGGACCGAGCTGCTGTCCACCGACATCTCGGACTGGACGATCACGTTCGCGCAGACCGGCATCGAGTCGCCGATCGGGGAGCGGCTGCGCCGGGTGCGGCACCACCTCGACGGCGACGAGATGTTCCTCGCCAACTACGCCGACGTGCTCACCGACGCCCCGCTCCCGGAGATGATCGAGAACTTCGCCCGGCGCGACGCCGGTGCGTCGATGATGGTGGTGCCGCCGCAGTCGTCGTTCCACTGCGTGGAACTGGGCGAGGACGGCCTGGTGGGGGGCATCACCGCGGTGAGCGAACTGCCGCTGTGGGAGAACGGCGGCTACTTCGTGCTCCGCCAGGAGGTCTTCGACCACATCCCCGAGAACGGGGACCTGGTCGCCGACGGATGCGCCCAGCTGGCCAAGCGCGGCCGGCTCGTGGCGCACCGGCACCGCGGCTTCTGGAAGCCGACCGACACCGTGAAGGAGCGGGCCGCGCTCGACGCCGCCTACGCCCGCGGCGACCGCCCGTGGGCCGTGTGGGAACGGGACGGCGTGGGGGTGGGCGCGTGATCCGGCTCGGGGCCGGGCGCCTGGAGGGGATCGTCGCGGTGGGCGCGCACTGCGACGACATCGCCATCGGCGCGGGCGGCACGCTGCTGACGCTGTGCCGCGCGCGGCCGGGCCTCCGTGTCGACGCGCTGGTGCTCTCCGGCGGGGGCGGCGAGCGCGAGCAGGAGGAGGAGGCGGCGCTCGCCGCCTTCTGCCCGGGCGCCGACCTGCGGCTGACCGTGCACAAGCTGCCGGACGGCCGGTTTCCCGCGCACTGGGAGGAGGCCAAGTCCGCCGTCGAGGAGCTGCGCGAGCGGACCGACCCGGACCTGGTCCTCGCCCCGCGCACCGATGACGCGCACCAGGACCACCGCGGCCTGGCGCGGCTCATACCGACCGCGTTCCGCGACCACCTGGTCCTCGGCTACGAGATCGTCAAGTGGGACGGCGATCTCGGCCGGCTCGCCGCCTACCAGCCGCTGTCGCCGGAGACCGCCGAAGAGAAGGTGCGGCTGCTCCAGGAGCACTACCCCTCGCAGCGGCACCGGCCCTGGTACGACCGGGAAGCCTTCCTCGGCCTGGCCCGGATCCGCGGCATCGAATGCCACGAGCGCTACGCCGAGGCGTTCGCCGTCACCAAACTCACGCTCGACCTGGGGGATTGAACCTTGCGCGTACTGCTCACCGGGCACCAGGGCTACCTGGGCACCGTCATGGCCCCGGTCCTCACGGCCGCCGGGCACGAGGTCGTCGGCCTCGACGCCGGCCTGTTCGCCGACTGCGTCCTCGGCCCGGCGCCGGCCGACCCGCAGGGGCACCGGGTGGACCTGCGCGACGTCACGGCCGACCACCTGGCCGGGGTGGACGCCGTGATCCACCTGGCCGCGCTCTCCAACGACCCGCTGGGATCGCTGGCGCCCGAGCTGACCTACGACATCAACCACCACGCGTCCGTGCGGCTGGCCCGGCTGGCCCGCGACGCCGGGGTGCGGCGCTTCCTGTACGCGTCGACCTGCTCGGTCTACGGCGCCGCCGGCGGCGACGACCTGGTCGCCGAGGACGCCCCGCTGCGCCCGGTGACGCCGTACGCGGAGTCCAAGGTGCGGGTGGAGGACGACCTGCACGCCCTGGCCGACGGCGACTTCACCCCGGTGTACATGCGCAACGCCACCGCCTTCGGCTACTCGCCCCGGCTGCGCGCCGACATCGTGCTCAACAACCTGGTGGGCCACGCGCTGCTGTCCGGGGAGGTCCTCGTGCTCTCCGACGGCACCCCCTGGCGCCCGCTGGTGCACGCCGCCGACATCGCGCGGGCCTTCACGGCCGCGCTGACCGCGCCGCGGGAGGCGGTGCACGACCGGGCGTTCAACATCGGCAGCGAGACCAACAACGTCACCGTCGCCGAGATCGCCGGTCAGGTCGCCGAGGCGGTGTCCGGGGCGAAGGTGGTGATCACCGGGGAGACCGGTGCCGATCCCCGCTCCTACCGGGTGGACTTCTCCCGCTTCCGCGCCGCGGTGCCGGGCTTCGACTGCGAGTGGACGGTGAAGCAGGGCGCCCTCGAACTCGCCGACGCCTACCGCAAGTTCGGGCTGAACCGCGAGGACTTCGAGCGACGTTTCACCCGCCTGGCCGTGCTGCGCGCGGCGTCCGAGTCCGGGGCCGTCGACGACACCCTGCGGTGGCGCCCGTGACCGGGATCGGCGAGGAGATGCACGCGCTGGTGGAGCGGATGTACCCGCTGTGCCGGAGCATCACCGGCGACGGGGTGCGCGCCACCCTGGACATCGTCGGGGAGTACATCCCCCTCCAGAGGCACGAGGTGCCCACGGGCACGCAGGTGCTCGACTGGACCGTGCCGCAGGAGTGGAACATCCGCGACGCGTACATCGCCGACGCCTCCGGCCACCGGGTCGTCGACTTCGCCGCGTCCAGCCTGCACGTGCTCGGCTACAGCGTGCCGGTGTCGGCGACCATGCCGCTGGCCGAACTGCGCGGACATCTGCACACCCTGCCGGAGCACCCGTCCTGGGTTCCGTACCGCACCAGTTACTACAAGCCGGAATGGGGATTCTGCCTGGCCCAGGAGACCCTGGACGCGATGCCGGACGGCGACTACGAGGTCCGCATCGACTCCACCCTCGCGGACGGCCACCTCACCTACGCCGAGCACGTGGTCCCCGGGCAGGTCCCCGACGAGGTGATCGTCTCCTGCCACGTCTGCCACCCGTCGCTGGCCAACGACAACCTCGCGGGCATCGCGGTGGCGACGTTCCTGGCCCGGGCGCTGGCGCAGGGAACGCCGTACTACACCTACCGGTTCATCTTCGCGCCCGGCACCATCGGGGCGATCACCTGGCTGGCCCGCAACGCGGAGCGGGTGGACCGGGTCAAGCACGGCCTGGTGCTGGCCTGCGCCGGCGACCCGGGGCAGCTGACGTACAAGCGGAGCCGGCGCGGCGACGCGGAGATCGACCGGGTGATGCGGCACGTGCTCTCCGCCTCCGGACGCCCGCACCGCGTCACCGAGTTCACTCCGTACGGCTACGACGAGCGGCAGTACTGCTCGCCCGGGTTCGACCTCGGCGTGGGCTCGCTCACCCGGACCCCGTACGCGGGCTATCCCGAGTACCACACCTCGGCGGACGACCTGGACTTCGTCTCCCCCGAGGCGATGGCCGACACGCTCGCCGTCTGCCGCGAGGCGTTCGCCGTCCTGGACCGCAACCGGCAGTACGTCAACCTCAGCCCGTACGGCGAACCGCAGCTGGGCAGGCGCGGGTTGTACGACGCGCTCGGCGGCCGCAGCGACACCAGGCAGGCCCAGATGGCCATGCTCTGGGTGCTCAACCTGTCCGACGGCGAGCACAGTCTGCTGGACGTCGCCGAGCGGTCCGGGCTGCCGTTCGACACCGTCGCCGCCGCGGGCGACGCCCTGCACGGCGCCGGTCTGATCAAGGCATGACGCCGATGACCACCGAGGGGCAGAAGACGAGGCCGAGGGCGGCGACCGCCCGGCGGGCCGTCGCCGGGCGGCTGTCCTGGGGCCTGGCCGACCAGGCCGCCTCCAGCGTGTCCAACTTCGTGGTGGGCATGTACGTCGCCCGCTCGCTGGGGGTGACCGCCTTCGGCGTGTTCAGCCTCGCCTGGGTGACCTACGGCGTGGTGCTCAACGTCTCCCGCGGGGTGGCCACCGACCCGCTCGTGGTGCGCTTCAGCGGTGTGCCGGACGCGTCCTGGCGCGGGGCGGTGGCCAGGGCGTCGGGTGCCGCGCTCGGCGCCGGTGCCGCTCTCGGCGCGGCGTGTCTGGTGGCCGGCCTCGGCGTCGGCGGCCGTGTGGGGCCCGCCTTCGCCTGCCTCGGCGTCGTCCTGCCGGGACTGCTGCTGCAGGACGCGTGGCGGTTCGCGTTCTTCGCCGCCGGCGCCGGGCGGAAGGCGTTCGTCAACGACCTCGTGTGGGGCGTCGCGCTGATCCCCGCCATGGTGATGGCCGCCCGCGTGGGCAGCGTGTCCGCCTTCGTGCTCGCCTGGGGCGGATCCGCCGCGGTGGCCGCGGTGTACGGCTGCTTCCAGTCCGGCATCCGGCCCCGCCCGGCCGGTGCCCGCGAGTGGCTGCGCGCGCACCGCGACCTCGGTGCCCGGTACCTGGTCGAGAACGTCAGCAACAGCGGCGCCAGCCAGCTGCGGGCGTACGGGCTCGGCGCGATCGTCGGGGTCGGCGCGGTGGGCGTGGTCCGGGGCGCCGAACTGCTGCTCGGCCCGTTCATGGCCGTGCTGATGGGCCTGTCGCTGGTCACCGTCCCGGAGGCGGCCCGGGTACTGCGGCGGGCCCCGCACCGCCTCGGCTCGTTCTGCCTCCTGCTGGGCGGCGGGCAGGCCGTCACCGCGCTGCTGTGGGGCTGCGCGCTGCTGCTGGTGCCGGACCGGCTCGGCGAGCTCGTGCTCGGCGGCGTGTGGGACTCCTCCTCCCGGCTCATCGTCCCGGTCACGCTCGCCGTCGCGGGTGCGGGACTGGGCACCGGCGCGGCAGCCGGGCTGCGCGCGCTCGGCGCGGCCCCCCGCAGCCTGCGGGCCCAGCTGTTCGCCTCCGCCTGCTACGTCGGCGGCGGACTCGGCGGAGCCGCCGCGGCCGGCACGGTCGGCTCCGCCTGGGGCGTCACCGCGGCGACCCTCTTCGGCTCGGCCCTGTGGTGGCTCCAGTTGCGGTCCGCCCTGCGCGAGCACCACCAGAACACCCTTCGCGAAGTGAGGACCTCATGACCCCGCGCCCCCGGCTGAGCATCGGCCTGCCCGTGTACAACGGAGAGGAGTACCTGGCCGAGTCGCTCGACGCCCTGCTCGGCCAGACCTACGAGGACTTCGAGCTGGTCGTCTCGGACAACGCCTCGACCGACGGGACCGAGGACATCTGCCGCGCCTACGCGGCGCAGGACCCGCGCGTCCGGTACCTGCGGCTGCCGCGCAACGTCGGCGCCACTCCCAACCACAACTACGTGTTCACCCAGTGCCGGGGTGAGCTGTTCAAGTGGGCGTCGCACGACGACCTGTACGGCCGGGACCTGCTGCGGCGCTGCGTGGAGGCCCTGGACGAGCGGCCCGAGGTGATCCTCGCGCACGCGGACCAGGCGGTCATCGACGCCGACGGCAAGGTGAAGGTGCCCTACGAGTACACGCTCGCCACCGACTCGCCGCACGCGCCGGAGCGCTTCCGCAGCATGCTGTTCGAGCCCGGCGGCGACGACTTCTACGGGGTGATCCGAGCCGATGTGCTGCGCCGGGTGAAGCCGATGGACAGCTACCACCACGCCGACCGCACGTTCGTCTGCGAACTCGGTCTGCACGGGCCCTTCCACCAGGTGCCGGAGCTGCTCTACTTCCGCCGCGACCACCCCACCCGCGCCGAACGGGCGAACCCCTCCAAGCGGGCCCGTTGCGTCAACCTCGACCCGCGCCGGGCCGGCCCGCTGCACCCGACGCCGCGGCTGCTCGCCGAGTACGTCTGGGGCTTCGTCTCGGCGATCCAGCGGGCGCCGCTGTCCGGGTCCGACCGGCGTGCCTGCTACCGCCACCTGGCCGCATGGATGACCAGCCGGGTCCGGCCCGGCGCCGGCGAGCGGGTCGAGGACCGCGCCCCCGTCGACCCGGCCGGACTCACCGTCTCGGTCGACGACCTCGTCGCCGGGCGCGAGAGGAGGCAGGCGTGACGCCGGTACGGGTCGGGGTGTTCGGCCTGCTCGGCTCCGGCAACCTCGGCAACGACGGATCCCTCGAAGCCGTCCTCGGCTACCTCCGCGCCGAGCACCCGGAAGCGGTCGTGGACGCGCTGTGCGGCGGCCCCGAGGCCGTCTCGACCCGGTTCGGGATCCCGGCGACGCGGCTGCACTGGTACCGCGGCGAGTACCGGACCGCGTCACGCGCCGGCGCCATCGGGGCCAAGGCCCTGGGCAAACTCGTCGACGCCTTCCGCACCGCCGCCTGGGTGCGCCGGCACGACGTGGTGATCGTGCCGGGCATGGGTGTCCTGGAGGCCACCCTGCCGCTGCGGCCCTGGGGCTTCCCGTACGCGCTGTTCCTGCTCTGCGCGTCCGGCCGCCTGCTCGGCACCAAGGTGGCGCTGGTCAGCGTGGGCGCCGCCCCGATCGGCAACCGGTCGACCAGGGCCCTGGTGCGCTGGTCGGCGCGGCTGGCCGCGTACCGCTCGTACCGGGACACACCCTCCCGTGACGCGATGCGGGCGATGGGTGTGGACACCACGCGCGACCGGGCCTACCCCGACCTCGCCTTCTCCCTGCCGGCGCCGGAGACGGGCACGCCGGCCGGCACGGCGGCCACGCCGGGCACGGTCTGCGTCGGGGTCATGAACTTCCACGGGAGCGACGACGACCGCGCCCGGGCCGAGCAGATCCACCGGCGCTACCTCGACGGGACCATCCGGTTCGTCCGCGCGCTCGTCGACGACGGCAGGCCGGTCCGGCTGCTCACCGGCGACCAGGTCGACGCGCCGGTCGTCGCCGCGATCCTCGACGCCGTGGACTCGCCGCTGGTCACCGCCGCCGAAGTGGCCTCGCTGCACGACCTGATGAAGGAAACGGCGGCTGCCGACTCCGTCGTGGCGATCCGCTACCACAACCTGATCTGCGCGCTGAAGGCCGGTACCCCGACGCTCGCCCTCTGCTACGCCACCAAGAGCGACGCCCTCATGGAGCGCATGGGCCTCGGCGCGTACCGGCACCCCGCCCGCGAGGTCGACGCCGACCGGCTCCTCGAACAGTTCCGGTCGCTGGAGAGGAACTCGGCGCTGCTGCGGCGCACCATCGCCGAACGCAACCGGCTCGCGGCCCGGCAGCTCCAGGACCAGTTCGGCGAGTTGACCGAGGCCCTGTTCCCGGCCCGCACCCACACCCAGCGAGAGGCCCCATGAAAGCGACCCAAGTCCCGCAGATCGCCGGCGCGTACCTGTTCCAGCCGACGCCGTACGCCGACGAACGCGGCTTCTTCTGCCGCACCTTCGACGCCGACGTGGTCCGCTCGGTGGGCCTCGACCCGGACGCCTTCGTCCAGGACAGCGTGTCCCGCTCGGTCAGGGGCGTGCTGCGCGGCCTGCACCTGCGCTCCGGTACCGGCGAGGCCAAGCTGGTGCGGTGCTCGTACGGCAGGATCTTCGACGTCGTCGTGGACCTGCGGCCGGACTCGCCGACCTATCTGGGCCGGGCCTTCTTCGAGCTGTCCGGCGAGACTCAGGCGACCGTGTACATCCCGGCGGGGTGCGCGCACGGCTTCCAGGCGCTCACCGACACCGCTGACACCTCCTACCGGATCGACCGCCCGCACGATCCGGCCGAGGACGTGACGATCGCCTTCGACGACCCGGAGCTCGCCATTCCGTGGCCGCTGCCGGTCACATCGATGTCCCAGCGGGACCGGGAGGCGCCGAGCCTCGCCGAGGTCCTGAAGCACACGGAAGGGTGAAGCCGGCTTGGACAGCGAAGAGTTCCGCCTGCCCCGGTCGCGGACGGCGAACGAGCGGCTGCACGCCCTGATCCCCGGGGGCGCGCACACCTACGCCAAGGGCGACGACCAGTACCCCGAGGACCTGGCCCCGGTCATCAGCCACGGCCGGGGCGCCCACGTGTGGGACGTCGACGGCAACCGCTACGTCGAGTACGGCTCCGGCCTGCGGTCGGTCAGCCTCGGCCACGCCCACCCGCGCGTGACGGAGGCGGTGCGGCGGGAACTCGACCGCGGCGCCAACTTCGTCCGCCCGTCCATCGTGGAGGTGGACGCCGCGGAACGCTTCCTGGCGACGGTGCCGACCGCGGAGATGGTGAAGTTCGCGAAGAACGGCTCCGACGTCACCACCGCCGCGGTGCGCCTCGCCCGCGCCGTCACCGGGCGCCCGCGGGTGGCGCTCTGCGCCGACCATCCGTTCTTCTCCGTCGACGACTGGTTCATCGGCACCACGCCGATGTCCGCCGGCATCCCGGCAGCGACCACCGAACTCACCGTGGCGTTCCCCTACGGCGACCTGGCCGCCACGGAGGAGCTGCTCACCCGGTACCGGGACGAGGTGGCCTGCCTGATCCTCGAACCCGCCACGCACACCGAGCCGCCCCCCGGGTACCTCGCCGGGCTGCGCGAGCTGGCCGACCGGCACGGCTGCGTACTGATCTTCGACGAGATGATCACCGGCTTGCGCTGGTCCGAGGCGGGCGCCCAGGGCCTGTACGGCGTCGTCCCCGACCTCTCCACGTTCGGCAAGGCGCTGGGCAACGGGTTCGCCGTCTCGGCGCTCGCCGGGCGCCGCGAGCTGATGGAGCGGGGCGGGCTGCGTCACTCCGGCGACCGGGTGTTCCTGCTGTCCACCACGCACGGTGCGGAGACGCACTCCCTGGCAGCCGCGATGGCCGTGCTCACCACCTACGTCGAAGAGGGTGTCACCGCGCGGCTGCACGCGCTCGGCGAGCGGTTGGCCGCCGGTGTCCGGGACGCCACGGCCGCCATGGGCGTCGGCGACCACGTCGTCGTCCGGGGCCGGGCCAGCAACCTGGTCTTCGCCACGCTCGACGAGAACGGGCAGCCGTCGCAGCCGTACCGCACCCTGTTCCTGCGCCGGCTCCTCGCGGGCGGGGTGCTCGCCCCGTCCTTCGTGGTGAGCAGCGCGCTCAGCGACGCCGACATCGACCACACCGTCGAGGTGGTGGCCCAGGCGTGCGCCGTGTACCGGAAGGCGCTGGACGCCGGTGACCCCACCCCCTGGCTGGGCGGACGACCGGTGAAGCCCGTGTTCCGCCGTCTGGCGTGACGGGGCGTGCCGTCAGTGGCGCTCTCCCCGGCCGGTGTCGGCGCTCCGCCCGGCCAGCCGGTCGGCCGTCCGGTCGACCAGCCACGCGGTCGCCGGCATCACCACCAGCGCGGTGCACCCGCCGCCGAGGACGTCGGTCGGGTAGTGCGCGCCCAGGGCGACCTCCGCCCAGCCCATGGCGGCGCCGGCCACCAGCGCCGCGGCGAGCACGAGTGACGTGCGGGCCGTCCCGCCGTGGCCGGGCCGGCCGCTCACGAGCAGCGCCACCGCGAAGGACAGCGCGGTGGCGAAGGCGGTGTGCCCGCTCGGATAGGACAGGTTGCCGTCGCCGTGGATGGTGCGTCCCACCAGGTGCTTGAGCAACGTCGCCGCCCCCACGCTCGCGCCGACGCCGGCGACGGCGAACACCGCCACCCGGGGCCGCCGCAGCAGCAGGCAGCCCGTCACGATGGCCGTGACCAGCATTGCCGCTCCCCCGGGCTCCCCCAGGAAGTCCAGGGCCAGAGCGACGTACCGCCACGGCGGCCGCACATCGTCCGTCGTCGCCCGGATGATCCACCGGTCCACCCTGCCGGGCCGGCCGTGGCCGGCGTACCAGACCCCGAGCACGACGACCACCAGCGCGGCGAGGGCCGCGATCGGCACGAGCCGCCTGCGCAGCGACGGGGGCAGCACCGCGGACCCCGGCCGGGCCATCGGCTTCCGCAGGCCCCAACTCCCCACCGGTGAGCCCCCCGTCGTGTCCGCCCCGGCCCCGCACGGGAGCCTCCGGCCACCCTAACCCGGTGGGGGACGCCAGGGCAGCCGGCCCGCGGTCTTGCACCTCTACGAGCAGCGGATCAGTGATCAGGTCCAGGCAGGCGCTGAGCAGCCTGCGGGTGCCGGGACGGCGGAATAGGGACCGGGAGCGGCGCGGGCGGCGGTCGGACAGCGTGCCGATGCGGCATGGCTGCCGGAGGGGGCCGACCTCTGCCGGGGAAGTCGACGCTGACGACCCAGCAGGGCGAGCCGTCTCACTGGACGGGCAGGCAGTCCTCGTCCGAGCAGGTGAGTTCGTCGTCGGACGGCTCGTCGAGCAACACCGTGGTGGAGGAGCGTCTGTCCGAGGACCAGTCGGCGTGCCGCAGCAGCTCCGGAGCGGCGCCCGCGACGACGGTGAGCGGGACACGGCCGGGGAGCCGGGCGATGAGGCCGACGAGTTCTCTGGTCGCCGTGTCCCCGAGGTGCAGATCGTCCACGATCAGGACGATCGGGCCGTCATGGGCGACGGCCTCCAGGAAGTACCGCCAGACCTCCTGCCACTCCTCGGCGCCCAGCCGCTCGGGCGAGCGGTTCGACGTCTCGAGGAGCGAAGTGCAGCGGGCGACGAGCCAGTTGATGCAGCTCTTGCCCGCGTCCAGGCGCTGGACGGCGGCGCTGACCTTCCGGCGGACCGCCCAGGGCGGATCGGCCTTCGACAGCCCGGAGAACCTGGAGATGATCTGCCGGTGCAGGCCGAAGGGGCCGGACTCGGCGGCGTCCTGCCGGTTCCAGGTCAGCACCTGCGCCCCGTCGAGCGCGCAGGCGGCGAACTCCTCCAGCTTGCGGAGCATCCGGCGGCGCGGGGCCTCCTCGGCGCTCAGCACGGTGATCAGGTGCGGCTGCGACCAGCGGCTGCTGTGGGTCATCACCCCCTGGAGCAGGTCCAGTTCGCGGTGGTGGGCGTCGTCGTCCGCCTCGGGATCGGGTTCCACGGGTCCGAGCAGCCTCCAGCGGTCGGACGTCCCCGGGAGTTCCTCGTACGCGAAGTGCTCCTTGGTCTCCTCGCGCGTGCGGTCGCAGACGAGGGTGCCGTCCGAGGTCGCCAGGGCCAGCAGCGCCTCGCACTCCTTCACCGTGGCGCCGTACACCCTGGGCGGCTGGCTGCCGCCGAGGGACTGGCTCACCAGTACGGCGCCCGTCGCGACGGCGGTGCGCAGTTCCGTGCGGGCGGTCACGGGGGCGCCCTCGGTTCCCGAGGCGGAGGCGGTCAGGGCGGTGCGCAGCGCGGTGGCGGCGCGGGCCGCGCGCAGCGGGTACTCGGTGTCGTCGTGGTCCGCCGGGAACAGGGCGAGGGTGAGCGTGTGCAGCGAGAAGACGACCGTACCGCCGCACAGCTCGATCTCCTGGTGGATCAGGCTGCCCACCCCGTCCATCAGGGCGTCGAGTTCACCGGCGTCGGTGAGGGCGGGGTCGGGTTCGGCCCGCACCAGCAGCAGGCTGGCCTCGCGGCGTACGGCGGAGGCGGCGGTGGGCGTGCCGATGCCCGCCCGCGGCAGGTCCCGGGCGGAGGCGTGCGCCACCGTGTCGTTCTTCGGCGCCGGGCCGTTGACGGCCGACAGCGCTTTCGGGGCCGGTGCGGGGGCGGGGAGCACGGCCCGCAGGGCCGGACGCTGGGGACCGGGCCCGGAGCCCTGGACGGGCACCCGGGGCGAGGCCGGGGACCTGCCGTCGGGCAGCGGCCCGGCGCCGGGAGGCCTGGGCGGGGACTCGGCGAGGGCCAGGGTCGGGGCAGGGGCGGGCAGGACGCCCGGCGGATCCGGCTCGTGCGGACGGGTGGCCGGGTTCCGGCGGGCAGGCTGAGGCGGGAGGGGGTCCGGGTCGTCCGGGACGGGGCGCGGGCCGAAGGGCTTCGGCGCGGTCTCCGCCGGACCGAGCAGCAGGGCCGCCGTTCCCTGCACGGAGTAGGGCGCGCCGGGGGCCGGAGCGAGCTGGAGGGCGGGGTCGTGGGTGAGGATGGCCTGCTGGAGCTGCTGGAGTTCCCGGCTGGGTTCGAGACCGAGCTCCTCGACCAGCCGGGCGCGCAGCCGGCTGAACACCCCCAGGGCGTCCGACTGGCGTCCGCAGCGGTACAGGGCGCGCATGAGCTGGCCGCAGGCGCGCTCGCGCAGCGGCTCGTTCTCCACCAGCGACTCCAGCTCGCCGAGTACGGCGTAGTGGCGTCCGCAGGCGAGCTGGGCCTCGAAGAGGTCCTCCTGGACGTCCAGCCGCATGTTCTGCAGCGTGGTCAGCTCGGGCCACAGCAGGCCCGCTTCGGTCAGGTCGGCGAGGGCCGGACCGCGCCACAGCTCCAGGGCGTCGCTGAGCAGCGTGGCCGCGGCGTCGGGTTGCCCCGCCTCCAGCCGGGCGCGTCCCTCGCGCACCCACCGGTGGAAGAGGTGCAGATCCACGCGGTCGAGGGAGACGTCCAGGGAGTAGCCGGGGGGCTGGGTGCGCAGCGCCACGGGCACGTCCACGGACACGCCGTCGACGAGTTTCCGGCGCAGGCTCCATACCGAGTTCTGGAGGATCTTGCGCGCGGTCATCGGTGCTTCTTCGACGGGCCACAGGGCCTTCAGCAGTTTGCTGATGGGGACCGTCTGGTTGGGGTGGAGGAGGAGGTATCCGAGGGTCGCCCGCTGCTTACTGCCCCCCAGCGAGATGGGCTGCCCCCCGGATATGACTTCTAACGGACCTAACATCCTGAACCACATAGTCCCTCAGCATGGTCGATGGCCGGCGCAGGGCTCACCCCCCCATACGCCGGGAACGCAACCAATGCTACTAACAATACGAGCCAATACCACAACGATCTGTGCGCGACGCCTCACAGCTCGGTGTTCTCACCGAGCTCCGAACTCCAATGTGCGTGCTGTCGCGACACGGTGCTCGTCGGCTCGCCGAACTCGCGGTGAACGTCCGTTCCCGAACTCCCGGCGGGCGTCGGCCGAGAGAGCGTGATCGCCCTCGACCGACCGGATGCCCGTCGCCCCCCCCGTCCCCGGGGGGCGACCGGTCCGGGTCCGTCCGGGATCAGTTCGTCGCGGAGGCCGTCGCGGTGGTCAGGCCGGCCGCGAGACCGCCGGCCCGGATGCCGGTCTCGATGGCGCCGTCCACATAGCCGCCCCAGCCGGTCGCGATGTCGCTGCCGGCGAAGACCAGACGGCCGTACGGCTGCCGGACGGCACGCAGCTCGCCGAGCAGCTGACCGGGGCGCCGGAAGGTCCAACCGCCCCTGGCGTACGCGTCCTTGCCCCAGTCCTGGCCCTTGACGGACAGCACCTTGGTGCCCGGGAGCACCTCGCTGACGGCGCTCTGCACCTGCGAGACGCTGGTGACGTCCAGGTTCGGGTTGACGCTGAAGCCGATGAGCACCGTGCCCTGGGACGACTTGTCGGCGTGCGCGAGGACCAGGTCGAGCAGTGCGCCGCTCTTGCCGTTGACGAGCGGACGGCCGATGTCGCCCTGGACCTGGATGAAGACCTTCTTGGCGGTCGGCACGCCGACGGTCTCGGTGCTCAGCCGCGAGAACTCGGCCGGCAGGCCGGAGCTGAAGTTGATGGAGTTCCAGGTGTTCACCGGTACGGCCACCACCACGGCCGCCGCGTCGTACACCACACCGCCCGCCGTCACCTGGACCCGGGAACCGCTGTCGGTGACCTTGGTGACGGGGGCCTTGTAGACGACGGTGGCGCCGGACTCGGCGAGCATCCGGGAGATGACGGTGCCCATCCCGCCCACGGGACGGGTGACGTTGATGCCGTGGAACGTCTCGGTGTTGTAGCCGCACAGCGCCCACCAGTGGGCGAGCTGCGTGAGTGCGCCGCGCTCGAAGCCGCCGCCGTACGCACCGGTGGTGGCGCTCACCCAGTTCATCTCCAGCGTCGACAGCCGCAGCTGGCGCGCCCGGTCGCCGAGGGTCAGCTTGTCGAGGTCGACCAGCAGGTCCTCGCGGTAGAAGGGGTCGTAGGGGCGCGGCAGGTACGTCTCGGCGCCCTCGACGAACTTCCGCAGGAGGGCGTCCTGCTGGTCGAGGAAGGTCAGGTCCTGCTTGGCGTAGCCGCCGGACTCCGTGGCGAACACCGCGAAGTCGGGGCCCGGGTCGTCCACCGTCGCGATGCCCAGGCGCTTGACCTCGTTCCAGATCAGGGTCTGGCTGGGGTGGATCCAGGTCGCGCCGAACTCGATCGGCAGTCCGGAGAACGTGCTCGACCAGGCCCGGCCGCCGACGCGGTCGCGGGCTTCGAGGATCAGCGTGCGCTTGCCCCTGGCGTTGAGTTCCCGTGCCGCCGACACCCCGGCGAAACCGCCGCCGATGACGATGGCGTCGTAGCTGCGGCCGGTCTCGGCCACCCACCCGGCAGCCGAGGCGGCGTGGGAGGAGGCGGCACCGACGGCGCCCAGCGCCCCCGCGGCGGCGCCGGCCTTGAGTATCGCGCGACGTGTGGTGCGCGCGCCCCCGAAGATTGTCTCTTTCCTGTGCTTCATTCCAGTCCCCTTGTACACAACGTGGTCCCGTTGTCCAGGAATCAAGCGCTGCTGTGGTCACCTGAACGGACAATCACCTTAGTTGCGGATGACCGAAATCGATCCGGCGTTTGGCATTGACTGATAATCGCCCGTCTCCACGGGTTTAAAGATTGGCGCAGATCGGTGAGTTACCGTCCGGTGGGCGCTCGGTGGCCGCACGCGGCCGGATGTCTGGTTAGCTTGGCCGGGACGGGACGGTTACTCGCTGGTGGCCGGGGGATGGTCCGGTCTCACTTAATTTGTTCGGGCCCCGAAACGGCAATGGCGCTGACTGACCTGCGCCCATGCCTTTCACCCCCGCCGAACCCACCAAGGAGCCGGGATGGCCGTCAGGTCCACTGAAGCGGAAAACATTCTCAAGGCGGTCCGGGAAATCGTGCCGACGCTGCGGGCGAACGGCCTGGCGTCCGAGGACCAGCGCTGGATAGTCCAGGAGAACATCGACCTCCTGGAGAAGGCCGGCGTCTTCCGCATCGCCGTGCCGAAGCGCTTCGGCGGCCTGGACCTCTCGCTGAAGGAACAGGTCGAGATCATCACCGAGATCTCCCGTGGCTGCGGCTCGACCGGCTGGGTCGCCGTCGCCTGGATCTCCAGCGCCTGGATGGCCACGCTGTACCCGCTCGAGGCCCAGGAGGAGATCTTCAAGGGCGGCTCGGTGCGCATCTCCGGCGGCTTCACCCCGACCGCGAAGATGGTCCCCACCGAGGGCGGCTACCTCCTCAACGGTGCCTGGCGCTTCAACTCCGGTGTCCGCGGAGCCCACTGGGACCTGCTCGCCGCCGAGCTGGAGCACCCCGACGGCAACGTCGAGGAGGTGTACGCCATGGTCCCGGTCGACCAGCTGACGATCGCCGACGACTGGCACGTCTCGGCCGCCATCGCCACCGGCAGCTCGACGTCCAGCGCGACGGACCTCTTCGTCCCCGCCCACCGGGTCGTCGCCCTGGAGGACGCCGTCCTCGGCACCAGCGGCGGCAGTGCCGTCACCGGCTCCAAGGGGCGCGACTACAGCCTGATCAGCTTCGTCGTCGCCGAGTCCGTCGCCGTCTACATCGGCATGGCGCGCGCCGCGTACGAGGAACTCGTCGCCACCGTCAAGGGCAAGCCGCTCGCGTACAGCAACGTCACCGACCAGGCGCAGCACCCGCTGACCCAGATCCAGGTCGCGCTGGCCCACAGCAAGATCGAGGCCGCCGAGGCACTCTCCGAGACCTACCTCGGCTTCCTCCAGGAGCGCGCCGACGCCGGCGAGCAGCCGACCTGGGAGGAGAAGGCGGAGGTGCGCGGCAAGGCCGGCGCCGCGATCCTGCTCACCCAGGAGGCACTCGAGGCGCTCCACTCCATCAGCGGTGCCGGCTCGCTCTCCCGGAAGGCGCCGTTCCAGCGCTTCTACCGGGACCTTCAGGGCCTGTCCCGGCACGGTCTGATGGCCCCCAACATGGGGCTCGAGGTGTACGGCCGCACGCTGCTCGGCCTCGACCCCGACAGCCTCTTCCTGTAGGACACCGCTTCCGGCGGCGTCCTGATCCCGATAGATGAGTGATTGAGGAGCAAGTACATGTCGAACACGAACCAGGGCCCGGTGACCGTCCTCGGACTGGGAATGATGGGTGCCGCCCTGGCCTCCGCCTTCGTGAAGAACGGCAATCCGACCACCGTGTGGAACCGTTCCGCTGACAAGGCGGACGCGCTCGTCGAGCAGGGCGCGGTCTTCGCCGCCGACATCCGGAAGGCGATCGAGGCCAGCCCGGTCGTCGTGGCGTGCGTCTCCACGTACGAGGTGCTGAACGACCTGCTCGCCGGTGCCGCCGCCGAGCTCAAGGGCAAGGTGGTCATCAACCTCACCTCGGGTACCCCCGAGGACGCCCGCGCCCTCGCCGTCTGGGCCGAGCAGAACGGGGTGCGTTACCTGGACGGGGCCATCATGGCCGTTCCGCAGATGATCGGCCTGCCCCAGGCCCTGATCTTCTACGCGGGCGCCCAGGAGGTCTTCGCCGAGCACGAGGAGCTGCTGAAGCCGCTCGCCGGCAACAACGTGTACCTGGGCGCGGACACCGGTGTGGCGATGATCTACGACCTCGGCCTGCTGTCGCTGCTGTGGTCGAGCCTCGCGGGTTACTTCCACGCCGTGGCCCTCGTCAACTCGGCCGGCGTCTCGGCGGAGGCCTTCACGCCGTTCGCCCTGACCTGGATCGAGCACGTCATCACCCCGGCGATCCCGCAGAGCGCCCAGGAGATCGACTCGGCCAGCTTCGAGACCGAGGTCTCCAGCCTCGGCGTCAACAAGGCCGCGATCGAGCACCTGGTGGCCACGAGCAAGCAGCTGGGCATCAACAGCGACTTCTCGGCCTCCATCCAGGCGCTGATCGAGCGTCGCGTCGCGCAGGGCCACGCCACCCACAGCCTGGCCAGCCTGGTCGAGGCCTTCAAGCAGGGCTGACCCCCGGCGCTCCGACCGCGACGCCGGGCGCACGGCACAGGAACCCACTGGGCGGGACCCGGCTCGACGCCGGGTCCCGCCCGGCGGTGTAGGGGGCGGGGTCTCGGTGCCGGGTTCGGGCCGGCGGTGTACGGGGCGAGGGCTCGGTGCCGGGTTCCGGCCGGCGGAGTAACGCGCGGGGGCTCGATGCCGGGTCCTGCCGGACGACGTACCGGACGAGGGCTCGATGCCGGGTTCCGGCCGGCGGAGTAACGCGCGGGGGCTCGATGCGGGGTCCTGCCGGACGACGTACCGGACGAGGGCTCGATGCCGGGTTCCGGCCGGCGGAGTAACGCGCGGGGGCTCTATGCCGGGTCCTGCCGGACGACGTACCGGACGAGGGCTCGATGCCGGGTTCCGGCCGGCGGAGTACCGGGCGAGGCCTCCATGCCGGTCCTGCCGGACGACGTACCGGACGAGGGCTCGATGTCGGTTCCGGCCGCCGGCGTACGGGATGAGGGCCCATGCCGGGTCCCGCCCGACGGCGTACGGGACGCCCCATGCCGGGTCCCACCGAGCGAAGTACCGCGCAAAATCCCCACACCGGGTCCCACCCCCGAAGTACCGCCCGAGGTCTCCCCACCGGGTCCCGCCCGGCGGCGTACCGGGCGGGGGCCGTGCCGGGGCTCAGCCGGCACAGGTGTGCCGAGCCCGGGATGGGTGAGGGCCGGGGCCGGGACGCGATCCGCGCCCCGTGCCACCGGCCCTCGCGGGTCGTCGCGCCGTTACCCGGCGGGCAGCGCCAGGGGACGCCGATAGCCGCCCCGGATGATGTCGCAGGTGTCGCGCAGCGCCCTCTCCAGCCAGGCGATGTCGTCGTCCGTCAGCAGGACGGACGGCTCGAAGCGCAGGGTGTCGGGGGCGCTGGCGGTCGGGAACGTACGGACCCGGTGGCCGCGCAGCAGGTGGCCCGCGATCAGGTAGCCGAACAGGCCGGCCCGGGCCGCCTCGGCGACCGCGGGGACCGGTGCTTCCGACTGGTCGTGGAACTCCAGGCCCAGCATCAGGCCACGGCCGCGGACGTCCTTGACGACCTCGGGGAAGTCCTCCCGTACGGAGCCCAGCATGGCCAGCAGCCGCTCGCCGAGCGCGGCGGCCTTGCGGTACACGGCGCCGTCGTCGGCCTCCAGGAGCTGGAGGACCTTCAGGGCGATGCGGTTGGAGAAGCCGTCCTTGGCGAAGGTGGAGCTGTGGATCAGTTCGAACTCGCCGCGGTAGCGCGAGGCGCGCACCAGCAGCACCGAGATCTTGGCGAGGCCGCCACCCAGGCTCTTGGCGAGGGTGTAGTAGTCGCCGCGCAGCCCCAGGCGCGTACTGGCGAGGAAGTCGCCGGTGCGGCCCATGCCGCTCTGGATCTCGTCGACGATGACCGGTGCGCCGATCTCCGCGCAGACTTCCTGGACCTCACGGGCGAATTCCGCCGGCAGCTCGCGGATGCCGCCCTCGCCCTGGATCGGTTCCAGGACGAACGCGCAGACGACGGGCGCGTCCTGCTCCGACAGCCGGACCCGGCCGTCCTGGAGGGCCAGGCCGAACAGTGTGCCGCGCTCCTCCTCGACGATCTTGCGCAGGGCGCCCGGCTGGTCGAGCGGGACGAACCGCGCCTGCGCGGCGAGCGCCCCGAACGGGGTCCGGTACCCCTCGTTGTGGGTGAGCTGGACGGTGCCGACCAGCTTCCCGTGGAAGGAGCCCTCCGGGGTGAGGAAGACCGGGGGGCGCTTGGCCTGGCCCTCGTTGTGGGCGGTGAGCCGGTCGATCAGCGCGTCCAGCGCGGCGGGACCCGGGAGGTCCGCGTCCACCCCGAAGCGGGCGAGGATCCCGGCGGGCACCGTCGCCGAACCGTCCCGCACGGCGTCGCGCACCGCGTCCAGGCCACTGCCGACGGATTCCAGGAGCGCGCCGAGGCGGGCGCCCCGGTCCATCTCGGCGTGTTTGAGCGCGGCCTCGTTGGCCTCGGCGCCGGTGTTGGCGAAGACGGCGAAGAACGGCTCGTCGTCGCCGGTCTCGCGGCGGACGATCCGGTTCAGGGCGAGCGCCAGCTCGGCGGCCTCCGGGTGCAGGGAGAACTGCGCGTGCACCGGGACGCCGCTGTCCAGCAGTTCCTTCGCGTAGGCGGTGATCTCGGGGTTGTTGTGGCCCAGCATCAGGGAGCCGTATCCGCCCGCGTAGTCCACGACGGCGACCTCGCGGCCGTCCTCGCCCCGCTGATAGAGGAGGTTCCCCTCCGCCCTAACGTATTCGGCGTCCAGGCCGGCGGAGGCCAGCACGGCCCCCAGATGGGGTTCTGCCAACTGCGGCTGCTCGGCAGGGGCATTCGAAACATCGGTCATGGGGCCAACATGACCGAATGCGCGGCAGTGTGCGGTAATGGCGCGGTCATCGGACGTGATGGGCGGGGCCGAAGACCGCCGATTACTTGGCGATTGAACGCGGGAAAGTGCCGAGCGGATACGTTTTTCACCCACCCCTTTGTTGCGTAGGGGACCCTCAACCCGAATCCGAAGAGGGGAAATGACTCCTGCATCCGCAGAGCTCGAACCCGCGGCCTCGCGGACGGGGCTGCGCACGTCTGTCGGGGCCGCTTCGCTGCGGGATGTGATGTCCCAGTTCGCCACCGGCGTCACCGTGCTCACGGTAGGCGGCGACCACATCCACGCCATGACGGCCAACGCCTTCAGCTCGGTGTCGCTCACTCCGCCGACCGTGCTGGTCTCCATCGATCACAGCGCCGTCATGTTCGACGAGCTGACCGGGGCCGGGCACTTCGGCGTGAACATCCTGGCGGCCGGACAGCAGCCACTCGCCCGGCACTTCGCGGACAAGAAGCGCCCCCTCGGGCTCGCGCAGTTCGACGGCGTCGAATGGGCTCCGGGTGAGCACACGGGCGCCCCGCTCCTGGCCGGCGCGCTGGCCTGGCTGGAGTGCGACGTGACGGACGCGCACGTCTCGGGCGACCACACGATCTTCGTCGGCAGGGTGCTGGACTGCCGACGGGGCTGCGACGACGCCGCGCTGACGTTCTTCGACGGGAAGTTCGGCCACGCCCCGCGGGCCGCCTGATGACTCCGCGCGCCCCGACGGCGCGCGGTCGTACACACCAGACACGGCGCATCACACGAAGGAGACAGATGACCGCCTCGACCACCGACGTCGACCTGTACAGCCTGGAACTCACCGATGACCCGGAGGTCCAGAACGACGTCTTCCTGAAGATCTTCAACTCCGGCGACGGCGCGGCCTTCGACAACCTGTACCGCGACGACGCCATCTCCAACCTGACGGGCAGCCCGCTGACCGGCGAGGCGCGCAGGAAGGGCATCATCGAACTGCTCGCCAAGGGCCCGACCCTGAAGTCCGTCGTCAAGCACTCCTACACCGCCGACGACGTCACGCTCATCGTGGTCGACTTCGAGCTGGGGCTGCCCGGCGAGGACGGTGAGCTGGTCCAGATCAAGGGCACCTGCACCGACGTCATCCGCCGCGTCGAGGACGGCAAGTGGCTGATGGCGGTGGACCGTCCGGTCGCCGACATCACCGTCTGATCCGCACCGCGTCCGGCACGACGGACGAGGCCGGGCTCCCCTGGGGAGCCCGGCCTCTTCGCGTGTGCCCGCTGGGACCTGCGGCGTCAGTCGCGCGGCTCCTCGCCGAACGGGTCGTCGACGGCGTACAGCCACGAGCCGTCCGCCTGCTTGCGCAGGACGTCCAGGCCGACGCCGCGCAGGTTCTCGCGGCCCTCGCCGCTCGCCGTGTTGACCTCCATGGTCCAGTCCACGACCAGCAGGGCCGTGTCGCCGGTGACGTACGCCTCGCGCACGTCGGTCTCGATGTGCGGCTGCATCGTGGCGAGGAATTCCGTGATGGCGGCCCGGCGGTCGGCGCCGCTCACCGGATTGCCCTTCTCCCACACGATGATGCCGGCTTCGGTGTAATGCGCGTTCACGCTCTCCGCGTCACCCGAGTTGAAGGCGGCGACATAGCTTTCGAGGTGCGCCTCCAGCTCCTTGGGGAGTTCGACGGCCGTGGCGGTGTTCGACATTCTTCTGGCCTCCGGAAAGTGAGGAGTGAAAGAGCGATGAGGGTGACAACTACGCCGAAAAGCTATCCGCAGGACGGAAACCCGGGGCTCACCGAGGGGTAACGCCGGGCACCGGGATGCGGCGCCCGGGCTCCGATTACCGGGCCGTGATCACTCGTTGGACCTCCGGAAGACCCCGGCTACATAACGTCGGTGGCAGGCCGCGCCGAGCCGTCCGGGCTCCGAACGCGCAGGCGGACGTCTTGGACCGTTGCGATACGCAGTACGGAAAGGGCACCCGACAGTGACGACCAGCGAGCACGACACCCATGCGGAACCCACCTGGGAGGGCGGCGCGGCCGGGGACCGGGCGGAGCCCATTGCTGTCATCGGCATGTCCTGCCGGCTTCCGGGGGCCGGCTCCCCCGCCGCGTTCTGGGACCTGCTCACGCGCGGCGCCGACGCCATCACCCCCGTGCCGGAGGGGCGCTGGGGCCCGGACGGTCGCTCGCTCGGCGCCGGGCGCGGCGGCTTCCTCGACGCCGTCGACGCGTTCGACGCGCCGTTCTTCGGCATCTCCCCGCGTGAGGCGGCGGCGATGGACCCGCAGCAGCGGCTCGTGCTGGAGCTCGTCTGGGAGGCGCTGGAGGACGCCGGAGTCGTCCCCGCCACCCTGCGCGGCAGCAGGACGGCCGTCTTCGTCGGCACCCTGCGCGACGACTACACCAGCCTGCTGTACCTGCACGGCGCCGAGGCCGTCACCCAGCACACGATGACCGGCGTCAACCGCGGTGTCATCGCCAACCGCGTCTCGTACCACCTGGGTCTGCACGGGCCGAGCATGACCGTGGACTCCGCCCAGTCGTCCTCCCTGGTGGCCGTCCACCTGGCCTGCGAGAGCCTGCGCGCCGGCGAGGCCGACAGCGCGCTGGTGGCGGGCGTGAACCTCAACCTGCTCGCGGAGAACGTTGTCACCGAGTCCCGCTTCGGAGCGCTCTCGCCCGACGGGACCACCTACACCTTCGACGCCCGCGCCAACGGCTTCGTGCCCGGCGAGGGCGGCGGCGTGGTCGTGCTCAAGCCGCTGAGCCGGGCCCTGGCCGACCAGGACCGGATCTACGGCGTCATCCGCTCCAGCGCCGTCAACAACGACGGCGCCACCGACGGGCTCACCGTGCCGAGCCCGGCCGCCCAGGAGGCGGTGCTGCGCGAGGCGTACGAGCGTGCCGGGATCGCCCCCGACGAGGTGCAGTACGTCGAACTGCACGGCACCGGCACCCCCGTCGGCGACCCGCTGGAGGCGGCGGCGCTCGGTGCCGCGCTCGGCCGTGGCCGCACGGCCCGCACCGCGCTGCGGGTCGGCTCCGTGAAGACCAACATCGGCCATCTCGAAGGCGCCGCGGGCATCGCCGGCCTGATCAAGACGCTGCTCAGCCTGCACCACCGTCAGCTGCCGGCCAGCCTGAACTTCGAGACCCCCCACCCGCGGATCGCGCCGGACGAGCTCGGCATCGCCGTCCAGCGCGAGCTGACGCCCTGGCCGGACGAGGACCGGGCGCTGATCGCCGGCGTCAGCTCCTTCGGCATGGGCGGCACCAACGCCCACGTCGTCGTCTCCGAGGCCCCCGCCCGTCCCGCCGCCGACTCCGGCCCCGCCGACCGGCCGGCCGTCACCCCGCTGCCGTGGATCGTCACCGGCCACGACGAGGACGCGCTGCGTGCCCAGGCCGCGAAGCTGCGGGCCTTCGCCGCCGAGCACCCCGGGCAGTCGGCCGAGGACGTCGGCCGGGCGCTGGCCACCACCCGCACCTTCCTGGGCCACCGCGCCGTCGTCGTCGCCGACGGCCGCGACGCGCTGCTCACCGGCCTGGACGCGCTCGCCGCCGGCACTCCCGTCGCCTCCGTCGTCACCGGGACCGTACGGCCCGGCGGACTGGCGTTCCTCTTCACCGGCCAGGGCGCCCAGCGCGCCGGCATGGGCCGGGAGCTGTACGAGACGTTCCCGGTCTACGCCACCGCCTTCGACGAGGTCGCCGCGCACCTGGACCCGCTCCTGCCGCGCCCGCTCGCCGAACTCGTCGCCGACGACACGGCACTGCACGAGACGGGCGTCACCCAGCCCGCGCTGTTCGCCGTCGAGGTCGCCCTCTTCCGCCTCGTCGAGAGCTGGGGGCTGCGGCCCGACCAGCTCGCCGGCCACTCCGTCGGCGAGCTCGCCGCCGCCCATGTCGCGGGCGTGTTCTCCCTGGCCGACGCCGCACGCCTGGTCGCCGCCCGAGCCCGGCTGATGCAGGCGCTGCCCACGGGCGGCGCGATGATCGCCGTGGAGGCCGCCGAGGCGGAGGTGCTGCCGCTCCTCGCGGGCCGGGAGGGCGCGCTCGCCGTCGCCGCCGTCAACGGCCCCCGCTCCCTCGTCCTGTCGGGTGACGCCGACGCGGCCGAGGAGGTCGCCGCCGCGCTGCGGGAACGGGGCCGCCGCACGAAGCGGCTGACCGTCTCGCACGCCTTCCACTCCCCGCACATGGACCCGATGCTGGCGGAGTTCCGCGCGGTGGCGGCCTCGCTCGACTACTCGGAGCCGGTAATTCCGGTCGTCTCCACGGTCACCGGGGAGCCGGTGGCCGCCGGGCAGTTCACCTCGCCCGACTACTGGGTGGAACAGGTCCGCCGTCCGGTGCGCTTCCTCGACGCCGTGCGCGCCCTGGAGAGCGCCGGCGTGCGCACCTTCCTGGAACTCGGGCCCGAGGGCGTCCTGTCCGCCCTCGCCGAGGACTGCGCCGCGGACGCCGCCGCCATCGCCGCCGTACCGCTGCTGCGCGCCGGCCGCTCCGAGCCGCTGACCGCGCAGGCCGCCCTGGCCACCGCGTTCACCCGCGGCGCCGAACCCGACTGGACCGCCCTGTACGGCGACCGGTCCGCGCGCCACGTGCCGTTGCCGACGTACGCCTTCCAGCGCCGCCCCTACTGGGTGAGCGGTGTCCGCGGGGCCGCCGCGCCGCTGCCGGCCCCCGTCCCCGAGGCCGCCCCCGACACCGCCGTGGCCGCCACCCCGCGCGGCGAACTGGGCCGCCGCCTGGCCTCGCTCGGCGAGTCGGAACGCAGGCGCACCGTCGAGGACCTGCTGCAGACCCACATCGCCGCGGTCCTGGAGTACGAGCCGGGCCACCGCGTGCCCGAGCACACCCCCTTCCGGGACCTCGGCTTCAGCTCCCTGATGGCCACCGAACTGCGCGCCGCGCTCGCCCGGGCGACCGGCCTGAAGCTGCCCGGCGGCCTGCTCTTCGACCACCCGACCCCGCAGGCCCTCGCCGCGTTCCTGGAGGCCGAACTCCTCGGCGAGGCCGCCGTCGCGGACGAGGCGGCGGCGAGCGCCGAAGGGGAGGCCATCGCCGTCGTCGCCATGGCCTGCCGCTACCCGGGCGGGGTGGCCTCGCCCGAGGACCTGTGGCGCCTCGTCGCCGGGGGCGGCAACGCCATCACCGCGTTCCCGGACGACCGCGGCTGGCCCGAGGACCTGTACGACCCCGACCCGGACCGGCCCGGCCACAGCTCCGTGCGGCACGGCGGATTCCTCCACGACGCGGGGGACTTCGACGCCGCGTTCTTCGGGATCTCCCCGCGCGAGGCCCTGGCCATGGACCCGCAGCAGCGCCTCCTGCTGGAGACCGCGTGGGAGAGCGTCGAGCGCGCCGGGATCGACCCCGCGCGGCTGCGCGGCACCCGCACCGGCGTGTTCGTCGGCGCCACCGGTCTGGAGTACGGGCCGCGGATGGACGACGCCCCCGAGTCCGTCCAGGGCGGCGTGCTGACCGGCACCACCGCCAGTGTGATGTCCGGCCGCATCGCCTACCAGCTGGGCCTGGTCGGCCCGGCGATCACGGTGGACACGGCCTGCTCCTCCTCCCTGGTCGCCCTGCACCTGGCGATCCGCTCCCTGCGCTCCGGCGAGACCAACCTCGCCCTCGCGGGCGGCGCCACCGTCATGTCCTCGCCGGGCATGTTCGTGGAGTTCTCCCGCCAGCGCGGGCTGGCCCCCGACGGCCGCTGCAAGGCCTTCGCCGACGGCGCCGACGGCACCGGCTGGTCCGAGGGCGTCGGCCTGCTCCTGCTGGAACGGCTGTCCGACGCGCAGAAGAACGGCCACCCCGTCCTGGCCGTGCTCCGGGGCTCCGCCGTCAACCAGGACGGGGCGAGCAACGGGCTGACGGCCCCCAACGGCCCCTCCCAGCAGCGTGTCATCCAGCAGGCACTGGCCGACTCCGGCCTGACCGCGGCGGACGTGGACGCCGTCGAGGCCCACGGCACCGGGACCCGGCTCGGCGACCCCATCGAGGCGGAGGCCCTCAAGGCCGTCTACGGCCCCGGACACGACCGCGACCGCCCCCTCCACCTCGGCTCGCTGAAGTCCAACATCGGCCACGCCCAGGCCGCCGCCGGCGTCGGCGGCGTCATCAAGATGGTCCAGGCGATGCGGCACGGCGTGCTGCCCAGGACGCTCCACGTGGACCGGCCGAGCAGCCATGTCGACTGGTCCGACGGCACCGTCGCCCTCCTCACCGAGGAACGCCCGTGGCCCGCGACCGGCCGTCCCCGGCGCGCCGCGGTCTCCTCCTTCGGCATCAGCGGCACCAACGCCCACCTCATCGTCGAGGAGGCGCCACCGGTCACCGCGCCGGCCGGGACCGGCACCGCCGCCCTCGCCGCCGTGCCCGCGCCGTACGTCGTCACCGCCCGCGACCCCGACGCGCTGCGCGAGCGGGCCGCCCAGCTGGCCGCGCACGTCACCGGCTCCGGCGCCGGCCTCGCCGACCTCGGGTTCTCGCTCGCCACGACCCGCACCGCCTTCGAGCACCGCGCCGTCGTCCTCGCCGCCGGCACCGAGGACCTGCTCGCCGGACTGACCGGGCTCGCCACGGGCACCGGCGCCCCGAACACCGTCACCGGCACCGCGGACACCCCGGCCCGCACCGCGTTCCTGTTCACCGGCCAGGGCGCGCAGCGCGCCGGAGCGGGCCGCGAACTGTACGCCGCCCAGCCGGTGTTCGCCGCCGCCCTCGACGAGGTGTGCGCCGCCTTCGACGGCCTGCTGGAGGTGCCGCTGCGCGACGTGCTGTTCGGCGAGGGCGCGGGCGAGGGACTGATCGACCTCACCGCCTACACCCAGCCGTCGCTGTTCGCCGTCGAGGTGGCCCTCTTCCGGCTGCTGTCCCACCACGGGCTGGCACCCGACCTGCTCGCCGGTCACTCGATCGGCGAACTCGCCGCCGCCCACGCCGCCGGGGTCCTCTCCCTGGAGGACGCCGCGGTCCTGGTCGCCGCCCGCGGCCGGCTCATGCAGTCCGCACCGGCCGGCGGCGCGATGATGGCCGTCGAGGGCACCGAGGAGGAGATCGCCGCCCAGCTCGCCGGGCGGGAGTCCGCCGTGTCCGTCGCCGCCGTCAACTCCCCCACGTCCGTGGTGATCTCCGGCGACGCCGAGGCCGTGGCGGAGGCTGCCCGTGACTGGCAGGCGGCCGGCCGCCGCACCCACCGGCTGACGGTCTCGCACGCCTTCCACTCCCCGCACATGGACGGCATCCTGGAGGAGTTCCGGGCCGTGGCCGCCGGGCTCACCTTCCACCGCCCGCGCATCCCGATCGTCTCCACGGTGACCGGCGAGATCGCGACCGTTGAGCAGCTCACCTCGCCCGACTACTGGGCGCGGCAGATCCGCGACACCGTCCGGTTCGCCGCCGCCACCGAGCGCCTCGCGGCCGAGGGGGCCACCGTCCTCGTCGAGGTCGGCCCGGACGCCGTGCTGACCGCGCTGGCCCGGCGCACCCTGGAGGGCACCCCGGCCGCTAAGGTCACCGCCGTACCGGTGCTGCGCGCCGGCCGCTCCGAGGCGGAGACCTTCGCCACCGCGGCAGCCACGGCGTACGCCCAGGGCGCCCCGCTCGACGTCGCCTCCTTCTTCCCCGGTGGGGTCCGCACCGACCTGCCGGTCTACCCCTTCCAGCGCACCCGCTACTGGCTGAACGCCGCCCCGCGCGGCGACGCCCGCGGCCTCGGCCTCGACCCGGCCGGGCACCCGCTGCTGACCACCGCCGTCGAGTTCGCCGAGCGCGAGGACACGCTGTTCACCAGCCTCCTGTCACGCGCCGCCCAGCCCTGGCTGGCCGACCACGCGATCGCCGGCACCGTCATCGCACCGGGCACCGCCTTCCTCGAACTCGCCGTCGCCGCCGGCGGGCACGTCGGCGCCCCGCACCTGGCGGAGATGACACTGGAGGCGCCGCTGCCGCTGCCGGAGCGCGGAGCCGTCCGCGTCCAGGTGGCGGTCGGCGCGCCCGACCGGGACGGGC
>NZ_JBEXKG010000041.1:0-54767 GCF_040609555.1 Streptomyces sp. NPDC004658 | reverse complement strand
ACAGCAGCAGACTCACGGCCGACGCCCCGTCACCGCATCAAAAATGGTGCACTTTCATCCGTACGAGGTGGTGCACGTTCGCTTGTACGCCGACAACCAGACCGCTGCCGTCTTCGAGGGTGACGAAGATGATCCTCTTGCCCGACGCGATGGGAGGGGTCTGCGTGGAAGCGCGCACCCCGGCGACGAGGACGCGCTGCCCGGGGCGCATCGTTTTGAGGTGCGCGGCGTCGGTTGCGCCGATCTCGCGCAGGAGGCGGTGGTGGTCCTGCATCAGGTGCCGGGAGACGTCGATCTTCAGAACGCCGAGCTCGGCCTCCAGCCGCTCGCGGGCGGACATCTCCCGCAGTCCGGAGGGGCCCGCGGTCACCAGGGTGGCATCGAGCGGGAGCTGTCCGGCGCCGGGGCGGGTGCGGGTGTGGCGGTGGAGCTCGGTCGCCTGCAGCAGCAGGTCCCGCCGCGTGGCTTTCCCCTTGATCTGATCGAGTGCGCCGATGCGGATCAGGCGTTCGACGGTGGGCAGCTTGGGGTGGGCCCGGGCGAAGAAGTCCTGCAGCGAGGTGTAGGGCTGGGCTGCGGCGATCCGTGCGACCTCGTCTTCGCTGATGCCCTTCACGGAGGAGAGCGAGATGCGCACGCCCCATCCGGCGTCGGTCTGCTCGACGGTGAACTGGGGGCGAGAGGTGTTGATGTCGACGGGGAGGACGGGCACGTTGTGGCGGCGGGCGTCGGCGACGATGACGCGCAGTGGCCACATGCCCGGGTCGTGCTCCAGCAGCCCGGCGTAGAGGGCGGCGGGGTGATGGGCCTTGAGCCAGGCGGACTGCAAGGCGGGGACGGCGAATGCCACTGCGTGCGCACGGCAGAAGCCGTAGGCGCCGAACGACGAAACAGTGTCCCAGACCTCGTCGAGCACGCTCGGGCTGTAGCCGCGGGTGCCGGCCAGCTTCCGGAACCAGGTCTCGATGCCTGGCAGGCGATCGGCGTCGCCGAGGGCGCGGCGGGCGACCTCCGCCAGTGCGCGGTCGCAGCCGGTCATGATGGCGAGGATGTCGATGATCTGCTCGTGCCAGATGGTCACGCCGTAGGTGTCGGCGAGGACGGGTTCGAGGTCAGGGTGGGGGTAGGTGGGAGCGGCGCCGTGGCGGGCGGCGATGTAGAGGGCGGGCATGCCGCCCTGCACCGGCCCGGGCCGGAACAGGGAGATGTCGGCGATGACGTCCTGGGGGTCGCGAGGCTGGAGCCGGCCGACCAGGTCCTGCTGACCGGGTGATTCCAGCTGGAACATGCCGACCGTGTCGGCGTTCTGGATCAGGGCGAAGGCAAAGCGGTCGTCGAGCGGGACGTGGTCAGGGTTGTCGAGGTCGATGTGGCGGCCGGTGGTACGACGGATCTCATTCACGGCGTGCGCCATGGCGGACTGCATCCGCACGCCGAGGACGTCGAGCTTGAGCAGGCCAAGGTCCTCGACGTCGTCCTTGTCGGCCTGGACCATCGGGTACTGGCCGCCCGGCGTGGGCTGAACCGGCAGCCGGTCCAGCAGTGTGGAGTTGGACAGGATCACTCCGCAGGGGTGCATGGCGATCCCGCGCGGCAGCCGGTCGAGCCCTTCGGCGAGCTCCCACAGCGGCCCGAACGACTCGGCCTGTGCCGCAAGCTGGCGAAGTTCGGGGAGTTCGGCGAGCGCGGGCCGAATGTCACAGGCGGGCAGGTGCGGGAACGACTTCGCGATCCGGTCCACGACGTGAGGGGCGAGCCCGAGGGCGAGCCCGGTGTCGCGCAGGGCGTGGCGGGCGCGGTAGGTCTCAGGCATGCCGGTAACCGCGACCCGCTCTCGGCCGAAGCGTTCGATGATCCGGTCGTAGACCTCCAGGCGGCGCGCGGACTCGACGTCGATGTCGATGTCGGGCAGTGACGTCCGCCGCTCGGACAGGAACCGCTCGAAGAGCAGATGGTGCTCCAAAGGGTTCGCGGTGGCGATGAAGAGGGCGTGGTTGACCATGGAGCCGGCGCCGGAGCCGCGGGCCGCGACCCGGATGCCCATGTCGCGGATGTCGGCAACGACCTGGGCGACCGCGAGGAAGTAGGGCTCGAAGCCGAGCCGGCCGATGATGCCGAGCTCGTATTCGAGCTGGTCCATCGCGCGCTGGTCGAGGTCCAGGCCCCTGGCCACCATGCCAGCCTCGCACCGCTGCCGCAGCAGCCGCATCGCCCCACCGGGCTCCGGAGCGGCGCCGACCACCGTCGGCTCGGGGAAATGCGGCACCCCAAGACCCAGGTCGCGTACGGGGTCCACGGTGCAGGCGTCCGCCGCGGCGATGGTGTCGGCGATCAGCCGCTTGGCGCGGCGCCGGTCTGCCCCGGCTGCCGCTGCGACCCTTTCGGCGATCGCGATCATGTCGGCAGGAGGCTTCAGCCAGCGCTCGCCGCAGTCCAGCCGCCGACGGTCGATAGGCCGCAGCAGCCGGGCCGCGTCCAGCACGTCTGCGATCCGGTGCTGGGCGGCATCGGCATACCTGACCGCGTTCGTCAGCACCGCGGGGATGGACAGGTGGTCCGCGAGCGCGAGGGTGTGCGCCGCCAGACGCACCGACCCCGGGCCGGTGCCAGGCAGGCCCCAGCACACGATCTCCAGCCGCAGCCCGCGGCCAGCGACCTGCCGCCACGGCGCGAGAAGGCGTTGTGCGATGTCCGCTCGGCCGCCGGCAAGGGCGCGCAGCGGCTCGGAGGCAGGCCCGAGCAGTACCAGCAGGCCGTCCGACGCGTACTTTGCGAGCGCTTCCCAGGACGCCGTCGCAGGTGCGCCGGTCGGGAATGCGTCGGAGTGAGCGGTGGACACCATCCGGCACAGCCGCCCCCATCCGGCGGCGTCTTGAGCGAGGAACGTGGCCCTGAACGGTGCCTCGACCACGTGCGCGCCGCCGCGCGCGGGCGCGCGACGGCGAACCGGAGTCTGAGAGATGTGGCTGGCAACGCCGAGATCGACGCCGAACACCGGTCGGATGCCGGCGTTGGCAGCGGCCTTGGCGAAACGAACGGTGCCGGTCACCATGTCGCGGTCGGTCAGCGCCACCACACCTGTCCCGCGCTCGGCAGCCCGGGCGACCAGGTCACGAGGGTGGGAGGCGCCATAGCGGGCCGAAAATCCACTCGCCACATGCAGGTGAGGCACTCCTCCATGCATGACACCCTCCGCTCAAACCCCCCTAAACCACCATAGATCTCTTCATCCGCTCCTCGACTATATCGAACCTGTATTCGAGTGCGCGCACCTCGGCCAGCAAGATTCGGCCTGCGCAGGCTCTGCTGGGGCTGGCCACCGGAATCGCCGGGCACACCCTGGTACGGCTCCGCCCTCGCAGAACCTGGCGCTGCCGGATCAGCAGCCCGAGGACCGGACCGTGCACCAGGCGGCCGATCAGCACAGACTGCGACGCATTCGTCGCCCGCGCTTAGATGGTCGGTTCGACTAGGGGCGGCGTGGAGTTGCCCCCGCTGATCCCGGGACCGTCAACCTCGAGCGCGACATGGTGCTGGCCCCAGCGCGGGCGTGATGGGCCGCGTGGACGACCAGTCCGGAACGAAGCGGCTGGCCGACGCCACTGCCTGACCGTGACACTTCAGGGGGTTCATGCGCAGCTTGCCCCGGGGCGCGAGCACGGCGGGGACGGCGTAGGAATGGAAAGGTGCACCTTTCACCCCCCGTCGAGCCGATGCTAGCCCGCTCCGTCATCGCGATACCCGCCTCTGTAAGGCGGCCGACGGTCTACGAGCAGAAGGCCGACGGATTCCGTTGCCTGGTCTTTGCCCGGCCGGAACCATTTCTCCAGTCCAGACGTGGTGCGAATCTGACCCAGTCGTTTCCGGAGCTCGCCCGCGTCGCCTCTGCCCTCGGTGTCGAAGCGGTCCTCGACTCGGAGCTGGTCGTGTGGGGTACGCAGGGACTCGACTTCCTCGCGCTGCAGAACCGGGCCCGCCGCCGGGGAGCCGGTGCTGAGCGTGCGGCTCGCGAGCGGCCAGCCCACCTGATCGTCTTCGATGTGCTCGAGCTGGCCGGCGACGTCCTCATGGACGAACCGCTGCGCCACCGCAGGGCCGCGCTCGAGAGGCTCTTCGCCGCGCGGCGCCTGGCCGCACCGTGGGCCCTGTGCCCGCAGACCACCGATCTCGCAACTGCCCAAGCGTGGATGGACCCGGTCTGGGGCGCGGCCGGGATCGAAGGCGTGATGATCAAGGATGCGGATTCCCGGTACCGGCCGGGCGAGCGCGGGTGGCTGAAGCTGAGGACGCGTACGACGGACGAAGGGATCATCGGAGCGGTCACCGGTACCGCGCACGCGCCGACGAGTCTCCTGCTCGGCCGGCTCGACGTGGCGGATCGGCTGAAGTTGGTCGCCCGCACCACGCCCCTGCCCCGCAAGGCGGCTGCCGAACTCGGCGCCGTCTTGCATGCGGCAGGCCCGGAGCACCCCTGGTGGGGGTGGCGTATTTCGGCTGGGTGGGGGTCGAAGGAACCGCTGGTTTTTCAGCCCGTCATTCCCGAACTTGTCGCTGAGGTTGACACCGATACCGCGGTCGATCTGGGGCGGCACCGTCACCCCGTGCGCTATCTGCGCCTCCGGGCCGACCTTACGCCCGCTGAGATCCCGCTGTTCGGCGAGCACGCTTAGGGGAGCGCCCGCGCACCGCTACGTGGTGCCGTCCCCGCCCGAGAGAAACCACCGCCGCCGGCGGCGGCCCTGCGGCTCGCTCCCGCCCGTGGAAGGACTGCCCGGCTCTCCAGACTGGGAGCGGCCGAGCACGGCGGCCCGTACGGCCGGCCAGTCCTGCGCACACCACCAGGCGAACAGGGTCGTGGTGGCGAGCACCGGGAAGGGGATCGCGTCGACGAACCCCTTGCGCTGGTACACCTCGGCCGGGCGCTCGGCAGGATAGAGCCGATGCTGATGGTTGACGATCAAGGCGGCGCAGGTGACCGGCTGGCCGGGTCGCAGCTGCGGCCAGGTCTCCAGATGGCGTTGAAGGTAAGAGACCAGTTTCTCCCCCGCCGCGCCGGAGGCGGCCTTCACCTCGACCAGGCAGGCGGACCCGTCCAGCTCGGCGAGGAGGTCAGCCGACTGGGTGCCCAGTTCCGCGTCAAGGTCGGTGACGGTGAATCCAGCGGCGCGCAGAACGACGGCCACCGCGTCGACCAGCTCGGCGCCGCTGCCGTACAGCAGACCGGACCGCACGGGTTCGGCCTCCTGCCGAGCCTGCTCCAGATCGGCCTGAAGGCGGGTCTCTTCTTCCCGGTAGCGGCGCTCCATCTCCTCCAGGGCGCCGCGCGCTTGCTTCTCTGCGGGCGTCTCGAGGTCGGGGTCGACGCTGTGTCGGGAGCGGACGCGGCGCAGCGCGGCCGGGACGTTCTCGGGAAGGGCCCGCTGGACGAGCCAGTCGACCACCGTGTTCCAGTCGACCCCATCAGGGATCACGTACCAGATCTGCTGACCGTCGCCGGACGTCCAGCGGGCGACGACGGGCTCGCCCAGGCTGTCCACGAGGATCGGCACCAGCTCGCCTTCCGGCGTGTGCACGGTGGTGCCGCGGGGGCCCTCCATGGCGGTCGGCTGCACAGCCATCGCCCACCAGGGGGCGTTGGCCGGGCGGTTGCGCAGCCTCAGGCCCAGGTCGCGGTCGGCCGCGTCCAGATCAGGAGCCAACGACACCTCTGCCCCTGCGAGCAGGCGCTTGCCGGCGATCGAGCCGGTGAAGTGACGGAAGTCCACGCGGCCGCCAGGGCGGCCGAAGACCGACCGCACGCCGTCATTGTCATCGTCCACGTTGCCCATCGTGGCGATGATCAGCGCGGGCTCGCGGCGCGATGCCGCCCCGGACAGGAACCGGTCGAATTCGTCAGCGCCCCGACCGGAGAAGTGGCTCGGGTTGATCGCGGCGGCGCAGGTACTGGTGTCCTGGTCGAGCCAGCGCGGCTCAACACCGTGCTCGCTCCACCTGATGCCCGCGTACCTGGCCGAGGCCGCGAAGCGCTGGCGCGCGTAGTCGGCGGCCTGCGGATCGGGCTCCTCCATCTCGGAGGGGTCGTGGACAGCAATGTGAACGGGGACGAGTCCGTTCGGACCCGAGAGGTGCCCGGCCATGTCCGAACCGTAGCGGCCCCCTGTGACACCACCGCCCCCGGGCGTCGCGGCCGCCACCCGTCCAGGGCCTCGCCCTCACATAAGCATTCGCATCCGCTGGACTGACAGGGAGCAAAACCGCGCAGCATGGAGCCATGGAGAACGAAGTGCCGTTGTCCGGTGGACGCATCACCCGCGGCGTGGTCAGGGTCGGTGACACCGTTCGGCGGCCAGTTACGCCATCGTCCCGGTTTGTGGCAGAGCTGCTCGATCACCTTCAGCAGCAGGGTTATACCGGCGCGCCACGCCACCTTGGGTACGACCCGGCGGGTCGCGACATGCTCAGCTACCTGCCCGGCTGGGTGCCCGCGCGCTTCCAGCGCTGGACCGATCCTCAAGTCGCCGCCGCTGGAACCTTGCTCCGCGGCTTGCACGATGCCACCCGTGGCAGCCGCCTCGCTGGTCGGTGTCCCGTGGTCTGCCATCACGACCCGGGGCCGAACAACACAGTCTTCTCAGACGATGTGCCGGTCGCCTTCATCGACTTCGACACTGCCGCACCAGGCGACCCGCTCGAAGACCTCGGCTACATGGCGTGGACCTGGTGCGTCTCCTCCAAACCCGTGGCACCGCCCGCCGCCGCCCAGGCAGCGCAGGTGCGCATCCTTGCGGATGCCTACGGACTCCCCGCCGCCGCCCGGCCCTGCCTTGTCGAAGCCATACTCGATCGCCAGACGCGTAACGCCCAGTGGTGGCGAAGCCACCTCACCCGACCGCGTCCTCGCGTCGCTGACGACCAGCAGATCACCGAGCGCATCCGCTGGTCCGAGCGGGAACACGCCTATACCGCGGCCAACCGCGAGGCCTTCGAGGCAGCCCTGCGCTGAGGACAGCCCCGCGCACGGCTCGAACGCCAAGACGACCTGCCTAGCCAGAGCCAGAGGCCTCGCTCAAGCGACACCTCCCGCCCCTCCACAGCCCTGCAGGCGTCCTGGGCGACGCGACGGGTATGTCAGTGCTGCCTGCCAAGATCACGGTATGGCTGAATGCGTGGATGACCTGCTGGAGCACGGCAACGGCTGGGCGGAGCGGATCCGGGAAAGGCTGACCCACCTGCCGCCGGAGCTGACCGCGTTGGTGCTGCACCTCGGACAGGCCGGGACCTTCTGGGACTGGCACTACAAGGTCGACGCCGCCTGGAAGCGGCAGACAAAGGCCTTGCTGAAGGCCGACGGCGCCTGGGAGCTGGTGGCGGAGGCCATACGGGCCCTGTCGGCCGGCGGATCCCTGCACGACTGCACCGACCCCAACGTCACCTGGCAGGAACTGTGGGCCAAGTCGGACCGCACCCCCACCCGCGGCCTGGCCTGCGGCTTCGCCTTGGCCGCCGGCTACCTTGCCCTCGGCGCCTCGCCGACCGAGCTCGAGGACCTGGTCGCAGACCTGCTGACGGTGGCACGCAAGAACGCCTTCGTCCTGGACGGCTACTACAAGCGCGACGACGACCTGTCCGGCGCCGTCTTCACCGCCCTCGCCGACCTGTCGGCCATGGAAGCCCTCTGGACCCTGCACCGCGAGGTACAGCCGGGCGCCCACTCCCACCGGCACCTGGCCAAGATGGTCAAGAAGACCGCCACTCGCCTCGGCGTCCCGCCCCACCAGCTCCAGGAACGGACCGTGCCCACCCACGGCGTCGGTCCGGACGGCACCCTGCAGCTGGGCTGGATCGGCCGCGGCGCGGTCTGGCTCAACATCCCCTACGAAGCCGTCATCACCGTCTCCGACACGGGCCGGGTCACCGTGGACTGGATCGACGTCGACGAAGGCGGCGCCACCACCCGTACCTCCTCGCCGTTCCGCTCGCCCACCGGCTTCAAGACCAAGTACCTGCCCCACAACGTCGACGCGACCCGGCTTCTGGCCCGCAAGATCGAGGAGACCCTGAGCGCCGAGCGCCGCCGCCTGAACGCGCTGCTGTACGAAAACCGCGTGTGGCCGCATGCCGAATGGGCCCGCTACTACCGCGATCACCCCCTCACCGGCATCTTCGCCCGCTCCCTGATCTGGGAGTACGAGAGCGAAGAGGGCATCTGGACTGCGGGCCTTCCCCACCTGGCCGGCTGCCTCACGCTGGACGGCCGCACCCTCGACGTCGCTGGCACCGCCCGCATACGGCCTTGGCACCCCAAACAGGCAACACCCGCTCAAGTCGAAGCCGTGCGCACCTTCCTGACCGAACGCGACGTCCACCAGCCCTACGACCAGATCAAGGACGCCACCTGACACCCAACCCCTACTCGTCGCGAAATCCCAACCCCCGGGCTCCCGCCAGGCGAACGCCTGTGACCTGCATTTTTCGGAAACGCTCAGAAGCTGCCGAGAAAAATGGCTACGCTGGCCGCTCCACGCGGGCTGTGCTCCGACTGAAGGAGCCACCCGCCGTCCGCCGCTACTGAGCCCAGCGGACCGACACCACCCACCCTCACTGGTTTTCTCTCTACGACCCCTACACAGGGCCCCGTTGCCGATGGCACGGGGCCCTTTTGCATGCCCGAAACCGCTGCAACCTGGAGGCACACCGTGGCCGAGCCGCACTTCACCGACCCCGAACTGACCGCTATCTGGGCATACCTGCGCCCATCGTCGGCCGAAGGCCCGTCGCCCGCGCACCTGGCCCGTGCCACGCGCCACCGGACGCCCAACGCCCAGGCCATCGCCGCCCGAGAAGGCCTCGATCTCGGGCCCGAACTGCAGCGCGTCATCCAGCGAAGCCGCACGGCCGCCCCGCGCACCAGGTCACCCCGCCGCGATGCCGGCCCCCGGCCCGCGGAGCGCTCCCGGGTGAAACAGCTGATCGCCACGCTCGCGCCCCGGATGCGACAGCATCTCCTGCGGGAGCGAACCGCCGCCTGGGCCGCGCTCGGGCTGACGCTCCCGGAACTGGAGACCTGGATGCGGGCCCTGGGCGTGGACGGCGCCGCGACCGTACAGGCCTGTAAGGCCTGGGGCGTGGGTCTCGCTGCGCTGGACGTCGTCCTGGACGGACGGCAGGTCCGTCGCCGCCTTCGTGAGGGCACCACCGTCACATCGCTGCTGGCCCTGGCGAGCGAGCGCGGAATCGACCTTCGCCGGCGATGACCCGTGGTGAAGCGACCCGTACTCGCGTGCCGGCCAACCAGCAGGCGAATACGGGTGCTTCCCGTCCGTCCGGCACCAGATCCCGCCTGCGGTCGGGGCACGAAGGAGGGAGGTGCTGTCCGCACGGCGAACGCGCGGACAGCACCTGAAGCCACGACCAGCGGCGGTGACGACATCAGCGCGATCCGGAACCCGCGAGTCGTACGGAACGGCGTGCTGCGGCTGTCGGCACACGACCCGAAGCGCCAGCGGGACCGCGCGACGTGATCACGATCTGCTGATGGACGACATCCTCGAGGGGGGCCTGCTCGGCCGGCCCGGACTGCTCCAGCAGCTCAGCGACCGTCTCCGGCATCGTGAACCGCACCGTCGACACGTCTTCAGCCTCCGGCTGCTCAACGACGGACAGATCGGTGTACAGCATCTGCTGGAGCTCGGCGTCGATCTCTTCCGCGGTCACGGCCCACGGGTCGATGCCGCCCGCGTGCTGCCACACCTCGTACGCCACGCCTTCGGCCTCCTCCCACAGCGGCCGGGACGGATCACGGCGGGGGAGCTGCTGCGGGCCGCGCGCGAGGTAGCCGACCAGCGTCCCCAGGACCTCGGCACGAAAGCCGGCCGCGCGAGCACGCAGCGTGGAGGGAGTCTCGTCATCCAGCTGTCCGGACAGCACCGTGAGCAGGGAGCGGCGCCAGCTGCCGAAGGCCCGGGCGGCCCGGGTGGCCAGCCGCTCGACGGAGGTCAGGACGCGCCGCAGTGCGGCGAGGTAGCGGGCGAGCGAGCGCGGCTTGCCCTGCACCTTCAGACGGCGGTAATCCAGGCGGCTGGCGATGGATCCATCTGGACCGTCCAGGGCCGGGATGGTGGCGTTGACGCCGTAGATCCGGGCGAGCTCCGTGGCGACGGCGTGCTGCTGCCGGGCCCGCTTCGGGGCGCTGGCCGGGAAGTACAGGTCGGCCTGGACGCGGCCCGGGCTCAGCTGGTAGGGCCGCGGAATGTCGACGTAGCGCCGCGAGGTCATGCGGGGGATCCCTTCATCGGGGGTGGGCAGATCGGTGCGTCGGCGGGATGTGGCTTCTTCCCTCGGGTCCGTGACGGACTTCGGGGATCCTCGCGGGCGGTGGGCCCCGTGCCGCGTGGGCTGCGGTCTTGTGCTCAGGTGGCACGAGCCGCTCCGCAGGAGCGGGCCTCACCCGCGCCCTGCTCGGAGGGGGCCGGCGAGAGCAGGGCGGTGAACTGGCGGTGACGGCCGGTGCGGTGACGCAGCTTCCCCGCGACCCGGGTCTCCTCGCGGCGCCGCCGGGCCAGCTGGGTGCGGGCGGCCTTCAGGTTCTCCTCGGCGCGCAGCTTCCCGGCGGCGATCCGCAGCCCGGCCACGTCCGGCCGATCCAGGTAGTGCAGGGCCAGGGCGCGCAGGACGGCGCCGGCCCGGGTGCTTGTGGCGTCCGGCGCGCAGTGGGAGCGGGTGTCGTCGATCCGCACGCTGGCTGGCAGCCGGCTTGGCGCGGTGGGAGTGATGTCGCCGCTGCGGGGGTGGCTCCATCCGCCGGACAGCTGGACGCCGTTGACCGTGGGCTCGTCGCGGCAGGCGCGGTCGTGCCAGCCGGTGCCGGTGGGGCGGCCGTAGAAGACGTAGATGCCGCCGGGGACGGGGTCGCTGCTGTAGCGGTCGGGGCCGACGGTGAACAGGCCGTGGATCCGGGCGCCGTGGACTTCGTACACCACCCGCCCCAGGGAGGCGATCACCTCCCGCTCCAGGACCGTCACCACCCCCAGCGCGGTGCCCGCGCCGTCGACGAGCGTGAGTCGAGCTGGCGTCGTGGCCGGCGGGAGGATGGCCGGCTGGCGGCGCCTGACCAGGCCGGTGATCTGGTTGATGCGGTGGCGTGCGTGTGCCCGCTGGGCACGCACAGTGGCCAACTCGTGTACCAGGGCGCGGATATGGCGCTCCTCCCAAGCGGCCCGGTCGCCAGCTCGGTGCTGGGCGGCGGCCAGGATGAGGGCGTCGCGGTCGTGGCGCTGGTGCCAGTGCCGCACCACGGCGACGACCACGGCCTCGAGGACGGTGCGCGCGCCGTCGGGGATGCGGCGGGTCCGCCCGTCCTCGCGCACGGCCACCGCGTCACCGCACAGGAACGGCGTGTTGGCGGTGACGGTGCGAGGGTCGAGCGCGGTGGTGTGGCCGGGGACGCGGACGCCGCGTACGACCGGCTCGTCCAGGCGGGGCTGCCCGTGGGGCGCGCGGTCGTGGCCGTCGCCGAACTGGACGCGGACCTGCTCGGCCAGCACCGGGCCGTCGTAGGTGGTGTGGGGGATGACGACCAGCGTGCCGCGCACGTGGCGGCCGTGCAGGAGGTAGCGGGCGCGGCCGTGCGGTGCGGGCAGCGTGCGCACGCTCAGCCGGCCCTCGCCGGGCAGGGGAAGCTCGGCGGTATCGGCAGCCGTGAGCGAGTCGACCATGAGGGGGTTGCTCCTGGAGGGGGCCCGGCAGTCGACGCGGGTAGGAAGGGAGTTCACAGGGTGATGCGCAGGTCCTCGCCGTAGTTCGGCTCGGCCTCGTCGGCGATGGCCGTGAGGGTCTCGTCGATCTCGGTGTTGTCGAAGTCGGCGTCGAGGGTCTCGGTGCGGCCGCCGTAGTGGGCGGTCACCTCGTGCAGGAACCACGGGGTGTTCTGCGACCGGTAGGTGAAGGTCACCGCGTCCGGCGTGGGCTCGGGCCGCTGCGCGAACCAGGTGCGCAGGTGATGCCGCAGCTCCTCCCACAGCTCGGGCGGGATGGGGTAGAGGCCGGGCTCGACGTCGGAGATGGGCTTGCCTGTGCGGTCGTAGCCGCAGCCGGAGCACAACTGCGCCTCGCCCGGATTGCTCTGGGTGGAGCAGGCGGAGTTGAGGCAAGGCCACAGCAGGCCGGTCGCGTACGCGGTCTCGGTGATGACCGTCTTGCGGGAGTCGTCGAAGGCGTTGAGCAGGGCGGTGAGGACGGGGCCGACGGCGGGGGCGGTCAAGGAGGAGTCCCTTCTGCAGCGGGCGGCGGGGCGGTCAGTCGTCTTCGGCGTCGAAGTGGGCCGAGGCCAGGCGGAGTTGCTCAACCTGGGTTGTGGAGAGCACGTCGTCGGGGTCGCCGTAGGTGCCGTACAGCTCGACGGCGGTGCGGACGGCGCCGCGCAGGCCCCAGGGGCCGAGTATGTCCAGCAGGTCCTGGACGGGGTCCGGGGCGCAGGCGACACCGCACGCGTCGTGATCCTGGTCGTTGAGGAGGCCGGCGGTGCGCAGGCTCTCGTGGACGGTGGTGCAGCAGCCGCTGCCAGCGGCGGCCGAGGCGCGGATGGCCTGTACGGCGGCGACCGGGTTGGGGAGGCGGGAGTGGCTGGCCACGGTGTCCGCCAGGCCGAGGAGGAAGTGGGCCGCGCCGTCGACGGCGGCGCGGCCCAAAGCCGTCAGCGTCTGCCGCATCACGCGGCGTCCTCCGTCGCTGTCAGCGGCCGCAGCGCCGGGGGGAGCGACTTCAGCAGCGGGCCGACGAAGGTGCGGGCCACGTCGAGCGCGGGCCTGCGCCAGTACGGCGAGCGCAGCAGATGCGACCACAACCGCTCGTCGACCGCGATGGCCTCCTGGTCCTCGTATTCGGGAACGGATCCCGGCAGGTGGGCGCCGGTGATGTCGATGTGCACGCCGTTGGGATGCACGACCACGAGGTGCGCCAGCTGGCAGGCGCAGACCCCGTCGCTCAGCTCCTCGGCGCTGCACATGTCAGGGTCAGTGCCGCAGTAGTCGCTGATGAGAACGGCCATGGGCCAGCCGGTGGCGTCGGACAGGGCGCGGGCTAGGGCGTGGCACTGGCCATTGCGGAAGGCGGCGCGGGCATTGCCGTCGAGCGTGCCGGTGATGAGAGGGAAGCGCTGGCCGTCCTGGCCGAGCACGGTCACCTTCTGGTTGCTGGGCAGCCGGACCAGCTCGGTCAGCGTGCTCATGGCCTGCTCCAGCCACTGCTGCGTCTCCCGCGCGATGGCCAGCTCCTGCTCGTCGTACTCCGCCTCCCGGTCCACCGCGACGTCGCCGTCGGCGTCGAGATACGGGTCGAGGGCGGCCTTGTGCCGGTCGGCCAGGGCCCGGTAGCTGTCGAGCAGGGTGTAGATCGGTCCAGGATCGATCAGCGTGTGAGGCATGCACATCCTTGAGACGGAGGGGAGTTGCCTCGCCCGCAGGCGCGGCCGCGATGGGCCGCGCCAGGGCAGCACGGGGCGAACGGTGCTGTCGGGCGGGCGAGTGCAAGGAATCGGGGGCCGGGCTCCGCCAGGGGGCTAGCGATCGGCGGCGCGCAGCTCGTTGCCGCGCTGGGTGATGTACGCGCCGAGCGTGGTGCCGGTGCTGTCCGGCAGCAGCAGGGGGTAGCCCTCGGCCTGCCGCAGCCGGACACGGTTCATCAGGTCGCCCAGCTCCTCGAAGGTCAGGCCGGGCAGTCGCGCCTCGGTGACGAGGTCGTCGACCGGCTCGATCGGCGCTCCCTGGTCGAGGTATGCCTTAATGCGGGCCGCGAAGGCGGCGCCGGGCTCCGGCTCGACCGCACCCGCGAGATCAGCCGTGGGTGCCCTGGTCACGACCAGCGTGTGGGGGTGGTGCATCGTGGCGACGATGTCGAACTCGTACTCCAGGCCGTCGCGCCAGCTCGGTCCCAGCGGGATCACTCGCCTGCGCTGGTTGCCGTACTCGTCCGGCTCGCTGACGTAGTCGAGCCTGTCGCGGACCGTGACGAACACGTGGCCGGGGTAGCCCATGAGGGCGTCGAGCATCCTCCACTCCAGCGGCCGCACCTCGTTCCAGCCGCTGGTTGCGCCGCGCTTGCCCGCGCGGACGGCCTTCTCCCGGACACCGCCGGGGCCGTTCCAGAACTGGCTGAGGGTCGAGATGACCACGGTGTCGTAGCCCTGGTCCGCGCAGTGCGCGAGTGCGGTGATCAGCGTCTCGGGCGAGAAGTACGAAAGCGGGGGGCACATGTCGAAGGGGAAGGTGTCGGCGTAGACACTGGCCTTGCCGCGCTGGGTGTCGATCGCGGCGACCTTCTTGCCGATGGCGGTGGCCAGGGCGAGCGCGGTGTACAGGGTGCCCGAGCCGGGCGGCCCGTCCAGCGCCACACGAGCGTGGCGCTGCCTGCGCACGGCCTTGTCGAACTGGTACCTCTCGGGCCGGGTAGCCTGTGCTGCGGCAGCACCGGGGCCGGGATGCGTCGTGGTATCCGTCAAGGTTCCTCCGGGAACCACTCGGTGTTCCAGCGTGATCCCGGTACCGGCCCAGAGATGTCCAGTCGCCTGGCCGGTACCGGGACCAACGCCCGTTGACGCTTAAGAGTATACCGTAGTTTTGGTGTTTCCGCAGCTCAGAACCGCTCAGAGCAGTTCCTTTTTTTGAGTTCTTTGTTGGCGGTGGGCACCCACCAGAAGATGCGGCTCATCTCGTCCGTACCGTCAGGCTGGGGGAAGCTGCCGCGGTGCAGTGCGGTGGGGATCGCGCTGTCACTCACGCCCAGCGCCTTGGTGAGGTGGTTGATGTACACCCTCCTACGCCCGGTTGCGGGATCGATGGTCGGGTGCTTCGGCAGCCACCGCCGGCTGGTGCCTTCCTGTTCCTCCACGTACTTGCCCTTGGAGTCCAGATAGCCGAGGGCCTTGCCGAGAGCCAGGACCACCTCGACCGGGTAACGAGGCCGGCTGCCGCCGACCATCTCCGGATCGAGTTCGACGCCGATCTTCTCGGCGATCTCGTGGAGGAGCGGCACTTCCCGCAGGGGCTTCCCGCCGGCGAGCTTCTGCTTCTGCGGAAGATGCCACCGCTGGGCCGCGGTGCGGCCGAGCCGGAACGCTCTCGAGATCTCGCTCAAGCCCAGCGGCTCGGTGCGTTTCGTGAGGTCGATAGGGGTTTCCGAATCGGTCATAGCTCTGCCTTTGACTCCTAAGACTTACAGTTTCGGTGAGAATACGGCACCTGCTCGCAGGCGCCGCGATACGTGCGGGCCGGCTCATGCGGCACACCCGGGGGCGTCAGCAGCGGTCGCGGACTGCACCAAGCGGGCCACGATGGCCAGCAGCTCGCGCGCGAACGCAAGGTGCTCCGGCCGGCCGCGGGCCGCGGCGGCCGCGTACAGGTCGTGCGCGCCGGCGTCGTCGCCGTTGGCGTACGCCTCCAGGAAGCAGGCGGCCAACGCCCGCCCCGGCACCGCGTCCAGGCTCCCGGGCACGTACTCGACGAGGGTGAACTGCGCTGCGGCCGGCAACAGCCCGTGTATTCGGCACAGGGCCCGGGCGCCGGCCTCGGCGACGTCGCAGCACAGCACGAACGACGCCAGGCTCTCCGGCGCATTGCCGACCAGCTGCTCCAGCGCGCCGTCGACGTTGCCGGCGACGGCTTGGACAAGAGCGTCCCAGGCGCGGCGGGCGACCTGTAGGTGCTTCACGGATCTCCATTCCTGGATAGCGGTGTACGCCTGCCCGCGACGGCGGCCGTGCGAGCAGGCGGATCAAAGCGGATGGGACGGGGTCGAAGGATCAGCCGCCGACCGCCAGGACCAAGTCGCGGCAGCCGCAGCCGCCCGCCGGGCAGGGCAGCTGGCCGGACTCCATGCGGAGCGCATGCGCCGTGCTGTTATGCCCGCAGACGGCGCACCGCGCGTCCGGCCCCACCCCGGCCGCGCGGCGTCGCCGCTCGAGCTCGGCCAAGGCGGCTGTGCGGTCCAGGTCGGCCCGCGCCTCGCCCAGGGCGAGTTCGATCGCGGGGCCGTCCAATGGCCCCGACAGGTCGGTGGTGTCGATCGTCGCAAGAGCGCCGGCGAGGGCCGGCTCCCGCGCGACGAACATCCGCAGCAGGCTCCAGGCCTCCACCAGCTCTCCAGCGCGCTGGGCTTCCTCCTCGTGCCGCAGCGGCAGCGGGTCGGTCATGTCGGTGATCTCCGGGATTCGAGGCGAGCGGGCAGGGCGGGTGCGCAGCGGCCGCCCCGCCAGTGCCAATTGGCGCGGCCCCGCCCCCGGTTCGTTCCTCCCGGGCGTGGCGGTGCAGCTCCGCTCCGCGTCGGCGGCCGCGCGGATGTCGAGTCTGGGTGATGGCAGGTGTGGATGGGTGACGGGCACCCGGCCAGTTCCGAGTGCGCCGCCCAGAACCGTGGCGCGAAAGCGGATCGCCGAGTGAGCTTCGGGACGCGTGCCCGAGGTCTGCGGCCAGTCAGCCCCAGGCCGTACCGCAGAATGGGCAGGCTCTGAAGCGAACTTGCGGAGCAGCCGTTGCTGCCGCATGGCCAGGCGGCGCCGGTGGCGCCCGCGTGCTGGGGCCTGGTCGAACGTACGCATGCGTCCCTCCTTTCCGTCCTTGGGGACGGCACAGCCTCCCCACGGTCATGACGCTTAAGACTGTACGGGTGGTGCATGTGACTCCGCAAGTCTTAAGCGTCTCTCGGTAGGGGCTCGCCAGTCAGCAGGCGGGCCGTGGCCGCCCGTGGATTCGTCTCGATGGAAGCCGGCGCCGGCGTTACGCGCTGACCTCAAGGATGGTGACGCTTAAGGAAATACTCTCCGAGGCCTTGTGTGCAATACTTAAGCGTCATGCTGTCTCGTGGGTGCGCGGGAACGGGGCTGGCGTACACCGCAGAAGAACACGGCCCCTCTGGGTTGATCACCACCCCCACACGAGCGGCCGGCACACGACCCAGGAGGAGCGCTTGGTGACCATCACGCTGCACTTCGAGCCTCAGGACCGAGTCCAGCGGCCGACGATCCACGGAAAGCAGCACGGCACGGTCCGCACCACCTCGTGGGAGTCGACCAGCGGCATGGGCTGCTACTACATCCAGTGGGACGGGTCCTCGGTTGCCCGCCCCTACAGCGACACCGACGTAGCCGACCAGCAGATCACGTTGACCGAGACCACGGGCGACGTGTAACACCTCGAACGCAGGCCGCCGGGCGCCGCACCCGTCTTGTTTGCTGGGCATCCTCGCGCATGCGGCAGCCACGGTGACCGGAGCGCGGTACGGGCCGGGGTGTCGCCAGGCCGCGGGGGGACCGGCCGGCAACACCCCGGCGGGCCGAGGGCCCTGCGCCAAGCAGTGACGGCCTGACCAGGGCCTATGCCGGACGCGGGGTGGTCCCCTCGGCCGGACCCGGCCGGGCACGGGGGGTCGGTGCCCGGCAGGGAACTGCGGGGACACCGAAACGCTACGAGCCGTGCCCTGTGGATAAGTTCTGCCGCTGAGCCGGTCCCGGTGGAACACGAAGGTGTTGTGACCGAGACTTGTAGGTGGCACGTGGAGCGCGGTCGGTGGCGAATCTTGCTGCCTCGCCGACGGCCAACGCGCCTACCTGCGGAGACGGCGTCGAGCTGCGGGCCGGAGGAGGCATGATCTGCCAACTACTGCCCTCAAGATCTGCCAACCATCGTTCTCTGCACGCCCCTGACCTGCGCAGATACATGCGCGTATTGCCAACTACCGCCCTCGGTCACAGGTGTGCGGGAGAGTCGGTAGGAGACACGGTTGCTTGCCGCGGGAGCGCGTCGGTTGAGGTGGGCACCGGAGGCTTGGTGGCCGGCCTTCAGCGCCAGTTCGGCCCCGCGGGGTTCCTTATGGTGGCGTGCCCGGCGGCTGATTTGACGGCGTCATTGTGAGGCGGGCAGCGGACGGAGAGGATCGGGAGCGAGGGTGATGGTGATCCACGGCACGGCCTCGTCGCGGTAGGAGTGGCCGACGGGATCGGTGCCACTCGGGTCGTCGAGGCTGAAGCCGGTGACCATGATCATGTCTGAGTCGTCAGCGACAGAGACGAGGTGTGTCCCGCAGGTCGGGCAGAAGCCCCGGCGAAGGGTGGGCCAGGTGGTGTACCACGTCGGTTCGCCGCCGGGACCGGTCCACGTCAGCCCCTTCTTATCGAAGCCGACCCACAGGACTGCAGGGGCGCCAGAAATACGCGTTTCATGTGGGCAAGAGCAGAGGTGCGGGTCGATCGGTTCACCGAGGACCTGGTAGGCGATGCGGCGGCACTGGCAGTGCCCGGTCCGAGCGATCTCGGGTCGGGCGGCCTCACGATGCCGCCCAGTCTGAGGCTGGGCGGGGGGCTGCTCGGGTGTGAGGGCGGCGTTCATCAGCTTCTCGATTCGGTGGAGGCGGGGGGGGGAGTTACCAGGAGATCGGGTCGGTGAGTTCGGTGACGGGCTGGTGAGTGGCTTTGGGGATGCCGAGGAGGACGCGGGCCTGGTGCGCAGCCGTGAGCTGCTGCTCTGCCGCGGATGGTCCCCAGTCGAAGAACTCCAGGGCCTGCTCGGGGGTGGCCAGGATGCGGACGTAGGTTCGGCCGGTAGCCGGATCCACTTGGGCCGCGTCCAGGCTCATGAGGATGGCGGCGTAGCGGACCCGCGCACAGGGGCCGTCGGGGTCCGACAGGTACCCGAAGTAGCGAGCGCCGGCGAGCTCCGCTGCAGCCTCCTCGCGGGCTTCACGGACGGCGGTGGCCACGGGGTCACCGCCGTCTTCAAGTTCTGGGGTGCCACCGGGCAGGACGGCTGCACCGGTGTCGGGTTCGAGGAGGACGAGGACTCGCCCGTCCGGCGCGAAGGCCCAGACCCAGGACTGGCGGACCGGGAGGCCGGCGGGGACGGGCATGGGGTGGAAGGACAGGTGGTGGCGAGCCCGGGCAGTGCGCAGGACGCCGACTCGGTCGAGGACGGTGGGGGCGAGCGGGAGCCCGTCCTCCAGGAAGACGGGCCCGGCGCCGTTGATGCGGGCACGGAGTGCGGACAGGGCGCGGCGGGCGTCGTCGGGCGCCATCAGAGCAGGAAGGTCAGCGGGTTCGACGAACTCGATGCCGTCGATCTCGCCCGGACAGGGCCGGATCGCCGCGATCTGGTCGTCGTCCCAGACGCCGCCGTCGAAGACGTGCAGGAGTTCGCCCGGGAAGTTCATGGCCGGGGGCGTTGCCCGGCCGGTGGGAGAGACCCAGTCGACGGCCAGCCCACGGGTGACCGTCGCCGTGACGCCGAGCTCCTCTTCCAGCTCGCGGGCTGCGCCCTGGGCGGGGGACTCGCCCTTGTCGAGGGCACCGCCGGGCAGCAGCCGAGTGGGGCGGTAGGTCACACGCTGGAGCAGTACCTGCCCTCGCCGATTGGTGATCAGCACGGAGGTTCCGGCCCACAGGGAGTGCGAGGCGCGCAGTGCCCCGTAAGCCTCGTCCGTCATCGCGACGCTGGGGCGTTCGTCGGGCGCGGAAGTCGTCGTCATCTCTGCTCTCTCCTGTCACGTTGTGGGGCACGGGCTGCTGCAGGAGGACGGTCGGGGCCGTCGTTTAGCGGCCGGCCTTCGCCCCGGGCCGGCGAATCTGGCGGTTGGGCGGTCTTAGAACGCGGTGCCAACATCGCTGCGGGGGTCACCCACGGGCGTCCGTTCGTCGTAGAGTCCGGCTCGGGCCGAGCGCCGCCAGGGGCGGGCGCGGCGAACGGCCATGGCGATGTCTTCGTCCTGCGAGTCGAGGTCGATGTCCGCGATCGCCAGGGCGGGATGTCCGTTCGCGGGGCAGCGCGCCAGCCAGCGGCCGCCGGGCGCCACGATCCCGGACGGCGCCGTTGCGCTGAACTGGGCCGGGATGGCGTAGCCGATCCAGTAGTTGTAGAGCGTTCCGTACGCCTGGGCGACACGAGCCCGGGGGGCGTCGTCGACCATCACCGACAGCAGGACGCAGTCGGCGTCCATGCGTTCGTACTCGGCGAAGATCTCCGGGAAGTTGGCCTCGATGCACAGTGCGAAGCCGAACCGGATGCCGTCCACCTCGATGACGAGCGGCTGATGCCCCGGGGAGTACAGGAAGGACACCTCGGTGTGTGACAGGAAGCGCTTGTCGTGTCGGGCTACCAGCTGGCCGTGGTCGGAGACGATGTAGAGGCTGTTGTGCGGCCGGTTCGGCGGTGTGAGGGGGTGGATCGATCCGAACACCGTCCACAGGCCGAGCTTTCCCGCCAGCGCGGCGATCGACTCCGCTTCCTCACGCAGTACATCCCACGCGGCACGGCTCCAGTCAGCCGGCACCAGCTCACTGGCCGGACCGGCCGCCATCACGTGCTTGCTCGGGTAGGTGACCGATCCCTCGCAAAACTGCATCAACCGCGCACCCGCCTCGGCGGCTTCGGCCATCAGCGCGCGGATCTCCTGCCCGGCCGCCCGCAGCGCGCCTCGATCAGTGGGGTCTTCCGGCACCGTGCTCTGCGCGACCGCCAGCCGCAAGGTCTTCCTGGCCACACGGGGACGTTCATCGGGTGCAGAAGTCGTAGGCATCTCTCTCCGATCAGTGAGTTCTTACTCGTGCGCGGTGAAGCGGTGAATGCTCGGCACGCGGCCGGCGCGTCAGACGGTCAGCCGGTTCGGGGCGCCCTTCTCGGGACCGGGGGAGAGCCGGGTGAAGTGTTCGGTGTTGATCATCTGAGCGCGGTCGAATTCGGGAAGGCGGGCGAGGATGCCGGGCAGGGGCCGCTCGCGCGCGACCTCGCCGCGGTGCGCGAGGATCGCCCGCCACTTCACGTCGGCCCAGGGGGTGACGTCGACGCTGGTGGTCACGTACGAGTCCGGGACCGCGAGGACCTTCTTTCCCACCCCTTCGAGCAGCGGTCGCAGCAGGCCGACGCCGGACTCGGGGTGCGTGGCGGCGTACAGCGCGGCTGGCTGCCACGGAGGGCCCGCTTCGGGATGCAGGTGGGCAAGGCCGGCGGCTTCGACGGCCAGCAGGGCGATCTGATGGGTGCGTACATGGTCGGGGTGGCCGGTCAGCTGGCCGAGGGCGTCGTGGGTGACGACGATGTCGGGGCGGAAGTCGCGGATGTGGGCAACGAGCCGGCCGATGACCTCGTCCAAGGGGGCGTCGACGAGCCGGGGCCGGCTGGGCGCGGCCTCGGCATTGCGGGCGTCGCCGTAGCCGAGCAGGCGAGGGGCGCCGGCGCCCAGGACGGCCAGGGCGTCGGCGAGTTCGGGCGCCCGGCGGCTCTCGGGGGCCCAGGTGGCGGTGACGACCGCTGTGCGGGCGCCGGCGGCGTGGTGCTGCGCGAGCACACCACCAGCTAGAAGACTCTCATCATCAGGGTGCGCGAACACCCCCAGCAGCGAGGGCAGGGACGGGTGGTTCATGGCGGAGAGGCCTCCTCGAGGCGGTGGATGGGAGGGAGGTCAGATGATCGGCGGCCGCCCGGCCGCCGTAAGCCGGTAGACGGTGCGCCAGCTCATCGGGCGCCGCGGCTGCGTGCGCCGCGTGGTCCAGCCTTCGCGCATGCCGCGCAGAGTCTCGCCCAGCCCGCCGCCGCGCATGGCCCGGACCAGGGTGATCGCCGTCCACACGCTCAGGTAGAGGGGGAGGAGCGGGGCGGGGAGGTTGCGGTGGGCGATCCAGATGCGGTTGCGGGCGGCGAGCCGGTGGTACAGCGCGTGGCGGGCCGGGATGGTGAGCGGGTGGTGCATGCGGATCGACGCCGCGTACCAGCCGCTCCAGCCCGCCTCGTACAGCCGCCAGGCCAAATCGAACCCCTCGTGATACAGGAACATCCGGCTTTCCCACCCGCCCACCGCGTCGAAGGCGTCGCGGCGGATCAGGACGACGCCCTCGGTCATCGAGGTGACCCTCCCCGGCCGCCCCGGGGCCGAGGCGCTTAGCCGGGGGACCCAACGGCGTGGCGTGGTCGTATCGTCCGGGCCGGTCAGCCGGGGCTGCACCCAGGCGGCTTCGGGGTGCTGCTCGGCCTCGGCGACGAGCCGGGCGAGGACATCGGGGCGGGGGAAGGCCGCGTCGTTGTCGAGGAAGTACAGCCAGTCGGCCGGATCGTCCGCGTTGCGCAGCGCGTGGGAGCCGGCGTTGCGGCCGCCGGGGATGCCGATGTTCTTGGGCAGGCACACGGTGAGCGCGCCGGCCGGGACGACCTCGGGTTTGCAGCCGTTGCCGACTACCACCACCCGGATGTCGACACCTTTCTGCGCCAGGAGCGTTGCCTGCGCGGCGGCTTCTTCGTCCGGCCGGTCGTTCAAGGTCAACACGACTACGTCCACGCGTGGGTGGGGCACAGGTTCCTCCAGGCCGTCGAGAGCCGTGCGGTGGTCAGGGCGTGGGGACGGGGACGCCGGTGAGGTGCTCGACCCGGTGGGCGATGAGGGGGGCGAGACGGGGGTGGACGCCCCGGGAGCAGGCCTGGAGGAGCTGTCCGAGGGCGACGAGTTCCCCGGCCCGGCCGGCTGGTGTGTCGAGGACGTCGGCGAATTCGTGCCGCACACGCGCGGCGACCGCCGGCACGGTCAGTGAGTAGGCGTGGAGCAGGCCGGGGTCGTAGCCGACCGGCATGCGGCCCCAACCCTCCCAATCGAAGATGATCAAGGTCGGGGCGGTGAGGTTGGCCCAGTGCAGGTCCGCGTGCCCGGTGGTGCACTCGCTGATCCGTGGCGGGTCGATGCCCACGAAGCGGCGGAAGTTGCGGTCGATCCAGGATTGCCTCACGGCCTCACGGTCGGTTGGCACCGCGGCGAGCGCGCGCGATGCGGCGCGCAGGTCTCGCCACCAGGCATCCGGCAGCCCAGGATCACGGTCGAGCACTGGGCTGCCTGCGACAACTGCCGGGGTGGTGACGAGTTCGGTGAGTTCGGCCCGGTACGCGTACGAGCCGCACGTCCAGTCCGTGAGGTTGCGCAGCCGGGGGCGCGGAACCGATCGCGGCACGGCCGTGTCCGCGAGGGCGGTGCCCTCCCACAGTCGCCCACCGGCCCTCTCCGACGGAGCGGAGACGAGGCGCAGCCAGCTCGTGCCGGCGCGCCGTCCGAGCGTGCGGCCTTGCCACCCCCATACCTCCCGGGCCGACGGCGAGACCTGGAAGTCGTGGGCCGCTGTCGCGAACGCGCGGCGCATCCGCGCGACGTCCTCGGCGGCGTCCGGGGCGGTGAACACCAGCGTGGTCATGGACAGTTACCTCATCTCGCGTCAGTCTGATCAACGGCCTGGGGCAGGGGACTGTCACGGACGGCTCTACGGGCACCAGCCCTGAAGCGGTTGACCGCATCGCGTCCTTTCTGCCAGGACGCTGCTTCAGAACAGGGCACATTGCTCCACTTCCGGGGCTGCGTGCGGCCGCTGGTTGGGCTGCAATCCGGCGACCGCATCCAGTTCGAGGAGGGTGCTCCAGCGTCCGTCGGCGCATCCGTCGTCCAGCAGCCGGGCCAGCACCTGGACGGTGACCTCGGCATCCGGCATCGCGCGATGCCGTCCGGCCGGCTTGGGGATGCCGTAATAGCCGAGCAGCCCATCCAGCCCGTACGAGCCGAGCCCGGGCACCACGGCCTTGGCCAGCCGCAGGGTGTCCAGCAGCGGCGTCGCCGCGAGCACAGGACAGTGCTCGGCCTGCCGGCCGATGATCCCGGCCTCCGTGGAGGCGTGGTGGGCCACCAGCCGGTACGGCGGCGCGGTCAGACGTGCGTCGAGCCGCGCCAGCACTTCGGCGGCCGGACGCGCCGTGCAGAGCATCTGCTGGGTGATGCCCTTGAGCTGGACGTCCCGCGCGGTCACGGGCACGTCGGCGGGCGGCCGCATCAGCTCCTCGAAGCGGCCGACCTCCACCAACCTGTCTCCCACAGGGCGCAGTGCCAGCGCCGCGACCTCGATCGGCTCGGCAGGCCGTCCCGCCGGGGTGAGGCCTTCGAAATCGACCACCAAGAACGTCGTGGCGGCGAAGCGGGGATCCTTCACCAGCGCGTCCACGGTGACACCTCCTGCCGGAACGCCCCCGGCTCCGAGCAGGCGCGGCGATAGGAGACACAGATCTCTCGGGTGCGGTATTCGATGTCTGGCACCGGGTGCTTCCTTCTGGTCACGGGGGTCAGGGCCGCAGGGCGTAGCAGCGCAGGACGTCGAGGTCGGCCGTCCGTACGCGGGACCAGCCGGTCGTCAGCAGTTCGGCGTCCAGGGGTGAGACCCCGAGCTTCTGGAGGGCCGGGTTGGTGGTCGTGCGGCGGCCGGCGATCTCGGTGACGACCCAGAAGACTCCGCCGGGCGCGAGGATGCGCCGGATCCGGTCGAGGAAGGCCGGCTTGTCGTCGATCCACCGGTAGACCAGGCGGCAGGTGATGAGGGCGTAGGCGGGGTGCGCCAGGGTAGTGCGGTCGTCGGTGGTGATGTCCAGGCACTGCCAGGCCGGCCCCGAGCCGGTGCCGGGCCCGGCGTTGGTGTCGTGGGCGGCGGCGAGTGCGACCGCGCTCGGGGAGCAGTCGATGCCGGTCGTCCGGTAGCCGAGCTCGTGGTGGAGGTGGCGGGCCAGGGCGCCGTCGCCGCTGCCGATGTCGAGAGCGAGGCGGCCCCTGCCGAGGCCGAGGTGCTTGCCCATCAACTGTTTCTCGCCGGTGCACACCTCCCGGTAGCGGCGGCCGCCTGCCCAGAGCGGCTCACAGTACGCGGCGGGCAGGGAGCGGTTGTCCCGGCCCGGTGCTGCCGTGCTCACTGTGCCGCCTCCGTGGCATGCGTGACAGGACCGTCCGGCCCGGTGTCCCAGTCCCAGGCGCCGACGTAGGCCGCCACCCCGCTTCGACGGGCCTCCATGACGGCCGTCAGCCGGTCGAAGTCCCCTACCGGCATCAGCGCCCGCCACTGCTCCAGCGGCAGCGCCCGTACCTCGTCATGCTCTTCGGGAGCGAGGACGAGGTTTGCGAGCTGCTCGCCGGTGAGCCGCCCGCCGTCGAACACGAAGGTCACGGTCGACGAAGGGAACCCGGGCCCGGGCAGGCCGAACACCGCCGCCAGCAGCCGCGGCGGCCCGGACACCAGCAGCCCGGTCTCCTCGGCGGTCTCGCGGACCGCGGTCTCCCACGGCCGCTCGCCCTCCTCCGCCGTTCCACCGGGCCACTGCCAGGGGTGTTCGGGGCTGTAGACGCTGTGGAGCTGCACGGGCCGGTCGTGCTCGTCGGTGAAGAACACGCTGGCGGACACGACGGCCTTCGGCAGCGTCGCCGCGTACTCCTCGGGATCGAGCCTCTTTTCGGTCATCGCGCGCCCCCCGTCGCGGGCCTGCGGGAGCTTCGTCATCCGCATGAGGGCCGGATCGCGCGCGAAGCCGAACTCCTCGTACAGCGGCGCGGCCTCCTTGCTCGCGTGCAGTTCGTAGAGCGTGACCCCCTCGCGCTCCAACGCTTCCAGCAGCGCGGACACCGCCGCCCTGGCGAGGCCGCGCCGCCGGTGGGCGGGTTCGGTGGCCACGACGTGGATCCGGGCGGCCAGCCCCTTGGGGTACTTCGGGGCCGACAGGACGGGGTGGACCAGTGCCAGCGCGCACGCGGCCAGCCCGCCACCCGGCGCGTCGACGACGCAGGCGCGGGCATCGCCCCCGGGCTGCAGCCGGTGTGCGAGCTGGTCGCGGCAGATGACGAGCCACTCCTCGTCGAGCGGTTCGGACAGGACGAGCTGCGAGCGCAGCCGGGTGATCTCGGCCGCGTCGTCCGCAGTGGCCACTCGCGGAACGGGCCCTGTTCCCGTGCCCGGTACGTCCGAGCTGTGCGTCATCGCGGGTCACCTCCGTCGATCGTGCGGGAAGCGTGCGCAGCGGCGCCGGCGCGGCAGCGCAACAAGGTGCGGCGCCCCCGCTCGACCAGCTCCGGGTCGCCGGTCTTGCTCCCGAAGGCGATGCCGGACACCGCGTCCAGGACCGCTTCCACCAGCAGGCGCGCCCTCTCGTCCTCTGTGAGACGCCGGCCGTACCCGGCGAAGAACGCCTCGTAGAGGTCTTCCCGACCGTCGAAACAGTCGAGGAGACGGACCAGGTCCCGCACCGCGGACTGTGGTTCGCTGCGTTCGAAGTCGATGACCCGCAGGGTGCCGTCACCGGCCCGGAGCAGGTTGCGGAGCTGTAGATCGCCGTGGGTCACCACCGCTTCGACTAGCGGCAGCCGGACAGCACTGTCCACGACCCACCGCACGTACTTCTCGTCACCGGGCCTCAGATGCGGTCGCGCCCCGTCCAGGTGCCGCTCCAGCTTCGCGTGCGGGACGACCGGCGCCGTCCCGGGCGACGCCGGCGGCAGGGGGCTCGCGTGGATGCGGGCCGTGAGCTTTCCGATCGCCCGGAACACCTGCCGCTCTTCGTCCGGTGGCAGCACCATGCCGTGCAGCGGGCGGCCCTCGACGGCCGTCAGGACGACCGCCCGCAGTCCCGCGTCGGCAGCCACCAGCTGGGGACCGGCGCCCCCGAGCCCCGGCACCCATTCGCGCAGGGCCGTGACCTCCCGGCCGTGGAAGCGGTCGTTCTGGTGGATCTTGACGAACCACGTCCCGCCCGAGGCGCCCTGCGCGCGCCACACTCGGCTGGCGGTCCGGGCCCAGGACACGTCCGTCCAGGTGGTGATCCGGCCGACCGCCTGCTCGGTGAACTCCCGCACCTCCCGCCCGGGCCGCGGCTCACCCGAGCCGGGAGCGGGCATCAGGCGGAGCCGGTCGACGGCCGGGTCGTGCCCGATGATGTCGCCCGGCTCCTGGAAGTGCACCGCCATGGGAACACCGGCCCGGTAGGCGTCCAGCCCTGCGCGGCAGTAGGCGACCATCGGCTCCGGCAGGGCGTCGAACGGGAACCAGTCCATGGCGTCGCACACCTTGGGCTCCCTGACGTCCGGCGTCCCGGACCAGCGGCGGACTTCGAAGAAGAACCCGACCCGCGCGCCTCCGGCTGGTGCCCGGTGGTGGACGGTGACCGCGGCCCGCACGTCGTCCGGATCCACCACCAGGCCTGTCTCCTCGTACGCCTCGCGCACGAGCGCGGTGACGACGTCCTCGAAGGGACCGTCGACGTGGCCCGAGGGGAAGTGCCAGTGGCCCGCGGCATAGACGGTGCCGGCCCGCCGCGACAGCAGCACCTCCGGACCCTGCTCGCCCCCGCGGACAGCGATCAGATGCACGTCCACCGGCACCGTGTGCCGCTCGCTCCCACTCACCGGATGCCTCCCGGGCGACGGGCGAGCAGGACATCGAACACCGCGTTCTCGACGAGCCCGTCCTCCTTCGCCGCGTGCTCTTCCAGCAGGTCCTGAGCCTCGGCCTCGAACTGGGGATGCCGGTCACCGAAGAGGGCGGGTCGGGCGAAGCTGGTACTGCGCAGGTAGCCGATCACCTTGTCCGGGGTCCACACGCGGCGGAGCGGGAAATGGTGCTCCTCGACTTCGCTGAACGGGGACTCGGCCAAGTCGTCCTCGTACCGGCGGCCCGGCTCCGCATAGGCCCTTGTTCCGGCGCGGCGTTCGGCGCCGAGGTAGGACTGGATCAGCTCGCGCAGCGCGACGGTCCACGGCGCCGGGTGGGTCCAGAGGCTGCCGTCGCCCATGATCGCCAGGGTGGCGCCGGGAGAGGTGACACGGTCGACCACGGCCAGGACGGCCGGACGGTCCATCCAGTGGAAAGCCCGGGCGCAGGTGACCAGATCGGCCCGGTATCCCGCCTCGGGCGCGGTGAACTCCTCGGCCCGAACGGGATGGAAGGCGGCGGCCCGGCCCGTGAGAAGAGGGTGGAGGACGACACCGGCCTGGTGGAGCATGTCCCGGTCGGCATCGACCAGGTCAAGGTGGGCGAGCTGCGGCAGGACAGGCAGCAGGGCGGCCGCCACCTGGCCGGTCCCGCTGCCCAGATCGAGTAGAGCCGGGCCGCGGATGCCGCGCAGGGTGCCGGCGAGCAGGTGGACGACTTCGTCCGGGAGGCCGGGGCGGTGCCGACTGTAGGCGTCCGCCGCGGCGTGGAACAGGGTCACAGGATCTTCTCCGTGTGGTGCTCGGTCGGGCAGGGGGCGGCGGGTTGGTGGGGCACCGGCGCGAGCGGAGGCAGGACCCACTTCAGGGCGCGCAGGCCGGTGCCGGAGGCGACGTGCTGTGGCCCGCCGCCTTCCGGCACGGTCACCCGGTAGCTGTCGGGCCGTCCGGCCAGGACCCAGCGGGCGTGCACGTCCTCGAGCTCGGCCCACACATCCCTGGGCCCGTGGACGCGGACGGTGTCCTCGCCGGGGCCGGCGACGGCCCAGGAGTCCTCGTCGGGGGCGGCGATCGTCATCGTCTCGGCCTGGAAGTCGCGGACGAGCCCGGGGGCCAGATACGCGGCCGCGAGCCAGAAGCCGTACGCGTCGTCCGGCGGCGGCGCGAGCCGGGTCGGGCGCGGTACGCCGGGTTCGGCCTTGATCCGGGGCCGTATCTTCACGGCGTCGAGCCACCGGTAGCCAAGCATGGGCCGGTACCCGCGCGGCCGCCCTCGCAGCACCGCCTCGATCTGGCCTGCCCCGGTGCGGGTGGCCAGTAGCTGTCCGGGCCAGCTCGGGGTGCGGGTGGTGAGCGTCGTCAGCAGCCGCCCACCGGGCGCGAGCTGCTTCACCCACGCCGGCGGGACGCAGGGCACGCCGATGCCCGAATGGATCCGGTCGAACGTCCCTCCCGCCGGGTGCCCGTCAAGGGCATCGCCCTCCACGACCATCGCGCCCAGACCGAGCCGGTCGAGGTTGTGCTGGGCGAAGGCGGCCATGGGGCCGTCGCGTTCGACGCCGACGGCGAGGCGGGGGCCGGTGACGGCGGCGGCGAGCGCGAGGGAGACCCCCGGGCCCGGGCCGAGCTCCAGATACCGCTGCCCAGGGCCCAGTTGCAGCGTCTGCAGAGCTTCGACGGTGGCCTGGCCGTAGGTCGACATCGACGTCATGTGCCCGCCGGTCACCGGCCCGCGTACGAGCCCGTCGAGCTGCTCCCCGTCGCGCTGCAGCAGGACCGACTCACCGCTGTGGACCAGGTCGAGCCATTCCTCCCGGTCGTCCGGGTGCGCGCCGTCGAGCAGGCGCCACTCGATCGGCTCGACGCCCGGATCACTGACCCGTACGTACGCGTGGGGAAGCAGCACCTCCCGCGGCACCGACAGCAGCGCCTCGCGCAGCCGGACATCGGTCAGCACGCCGTCGGCCTCGAGGCGCTCCACCATCGCGGCGCGACGGGCACCTGCCGTGGTGGACGGGTCAGCAGACATGACGGTCCTCTTCCTGACGCGGTGGATAGCAGGGCGCTGGCGCAGCGGGCATGACGGTCAGGCGGCCGGCCAGAGACGCTTGCAGCAGGCGTCCCCGCGTGCCGCGCGAATGGGCGGCGTAGGCGGCACCGATCGCCGCGGAGCCGCTCAACGTTCCCACCCCAGCTCGCTGTAGGAGCGGCCGGCCCGGATGCCCTCGATCGCGACACGGGTGTAGGGGACGATCGGCTCCGGCAGGTCCTTCGCGTCCCACCACTGCCAGGCGAGGCACCGGTCGGGTTCGCGTACCTCGGGGGTGCCCTCCCAGTGGCGGGGGCGGAAGAAGAGCTGGATTCTCGGCCGGGCTCCGGGCCGGTCCATGGTGTGCACCGTGTGGACGAGCTCGAGGTCGGCCGGATCGATGACCAGCCCGGCCTCCTCGAACGCCTCGCGGGCAAGACCGGCGGTCGCCGCCTCCGCCTCCAGGTGTCCGGCGAGGGCGTGCCACGATCTGCCCGCGTATGCGGAGTCCGGATGCCGCAGCCCCAGGAGGACCTTGCCGTCGCGCTCCAGGTGGAGGTGGACGCCGACGACGTGCAGCGCGGTCCCGGCCGGGGCCTCGCCAGGCACTGGACGGGCAGCCTCCGGAACTTCCACGGCGGGGTGTTCGGCCGCGTGGCGGCGGATCAGGTCGGCGAGTCCGGGGCTGAGCCGGAGCCGGTCGAGCATGTCGACGGTGAACCACTTCAGCAGGACACCTTCGCGGAGCTCCACCGTGTCTGCATCACCGTTCCAGCAGCCCGCGTAGACCACGATGGGCACCGCCAGGCCGTCGACACCGGTGGCCTCCTCCACGGCGTACGGCGTCAGGCCGGCCGGTTCCAGGCCGGGCACCTCTTCGGCGAGCTCCCGGCGCAGGGTCGCTTCCAGACAGGAGTCCCCTGGTTCACGTCCACCACCGAGGAGGGCGAACGTCCACGGCTCCCAGATGCCGTCCCGGTCATCGCGCAGATGGAGCAGGTATCGGCCGGCCTTGTCGTGGATCAAGGCGCTGGCGTTGACGGGCTCCGGCTGTCCGTCGAGGCCTTCCGCCTCGGCGTCCAGGAGCTTGGCCCGCAGCGTAGGGGAGCGCACATCGGCGAACGGGAGCCACTGCGCGTCGGCGACTTCCTCATCCTGCAGGGCCAGCGCCGGGGGCTGCGCGGCCGCGAGGTAGAAGACGAAGCGGAAGTCGAAGTGCAGGTGGGCGGGCTCGTCCTTGGCCGGACTGGCGTCGATGTCGTGGACGTCCACGTCGATCGGCGCATCGAGGAACTGCGGGGTCAGGTAGAGGTCGCCGGGATGGATCCCGGCCTCTTCGCACACTTCCCGCAGGGCCGCGGCGAGGAGCGTACGGTCGCCCGCCTCCACATGGCCGCCGGGGGCGAGGAGCAGCCCGCTCGCCCGGTGGCGGATGTGCAGCACGCGACGGTCGCGGTCGATGACTACCGCGCTGCAGGTGATGTGCGCGGGCAGCGTGGCGCGGCTGGACGGCTCACCGGCGCCGTCGAGGACAGCCAGCAGCCCGTCCAGTGCCTCACGTTCCTCGGCATGACGGGCGAGATAGGTCTCGATGGTCGCGCGGATATGGGAGCGGGAAGGCGGCACGTGATCACCTCGGGAAGTGCGGGGCAGGGCGTGGGCGTGGTGTGAGGGGAGCGGCATGCGTCGAGGCGCACGGGATGGGGTCGGGGCCGTGCTCACGGACCTCCTCCCGGCGAGCGGTCGTGCCGCACATCCCCCGGCGCTGCAGGTTGGGGCACAGCCGGTTCACGCGGTGATGGCGCTGGTTGCGCGAGGGCGGCCCCGGAAGGAGGGGGCGCGGCGGGCGAGCCGGGCATCTCCCGCAGGCTGCGCAGCGGGGAGCGGTAGAGAACCACGAGGGGAGCGACGAGGAGGCAGGTACCGGCGGCCAGGGTGGGGCGCACGCCGATCCACGTGCCGAGCCCGCCTGCGAGGAGCGCGGCCACCGGTCGTGCACCGGAGGTGAGCCAGGTACTGACGGCCTGCATGCGGGCCTGCATGCCGTCGGCGGTGACGACCTGGCGAATGGTGCGCTGGGTCGTCCCCGCGGCCCCGGCACAAGCTAGCTGAAGAAAGAGGGCGGCACCGATGGCGACCTGCCAGACCAGGCCCGAGGAGGCGAGGAGCAGAGGGATCTGGGCGAGCGGGGTGATCGCGAGCGCGGCGAGCATCATCGGCCCGGGCCCGTACCGCGCCGCGAGCGAGGGGGCGGTCAGCGCCCCGGCCGCCGCGCCCAGCGCCCCGAGTCCCAGGATCACACCGAAGGCGGTCGCGCCCATGGCGAGGGACCGGAGCAGGTACAGCGCCCACAAGGTATTGAGGAGCGCCAGGGCGAACGACGTCGTCGCGTTGACGAGGGTGAGTGTGCGCAGCCGGTGGTCGCCGTTCACGTAGCGCAGGCCCTCACCGATCTCGGTGTGCAGCCGGCGGTCTTGTGCTGCCGGCCGGGAGCTTTCGGGGGACTGGATGCGGGCGGTGCACCAGGCGCTGACGAGGTAGGACAGGACGTCCCCGAGAAGGGCGCGGGCCGGGCCGAGGAGCGCGGTCAGGGCGGCGCCGAGATTGCTGCCTGCGGTGGCGGCGACGGCGAAGAGAGCGCCGATGCGGCTGTTGCTCCGCTGGAGCAGGGACCGGTCGACCAGGCTAGGCAGGAGACTGATCGCGGCGGCGTCGTGAAGCACCCCCGCCGCGCCCTGCACCGCTGCGACCACCATCAGCTGGGTCAGGGACAGCCGGTCCAGCGCGGCCGCCACGGGCACGCTGGCCAGCGCGGCGGCGCTGACCAGGTCGCCGGTGATCATCTGCTTCCGTTTGGAGTGGCGGTCGGCCAGGGCCCCGGCGTGCAACGCCAGCAGCGCGGGAGGCAGTTGGCCCAGGAACGTCAGCCAGGCGACCTCGGCGGTGGTCGCATCGAGTTCGAGCACCGCAAGTACGGGGATCACCATGCTGCTGATCGAGCTGCCGGTCACGCTGGCTGCCTGCCCGGTCAGGTAGCGGCGGAAGTCGCGGTGCCGCCACAGCGACGGCCGGGCGCCGGAAGACGCGGAGGGGTCAGTGGAGGAGGTCATGGAGCACCTCCTCGGCTTCCGACAGGCGCTCGCACAGCTCGGACATGGCCGCATGCCGGTTGCGGCCGTATGCCTCGAGTTCGGGGGTGACGGCGGCCGGGTCGTCGACGACCTCGGCCAGGGGATACACCGAGCACGCCAGGTACCCGGCGGCGATCCGAGGTACCGCGAGGAGTTCTTCGGCCGGCAGCGCCGGGTTGGCCGCCCGGTAGGCAGCAACAGCTTCGGTGAGGCCGGTGGGCCACTGCGGCTGTGCCAGAACGGTGCGCGGGTCCAGGACGATCCGCCCGAGCTCCCAGGCGGGGCTGCGGTGACCGGGCGGCCGGAAGTCGATCAATGCCGCGACCTGCTGTCCGCGCAGAAGCAGGTTGGGCGAGGCCAGGTCGCCGTGGACGACCTGCACGGTCAAGGACGCCGGCAGCTCTTTGACCATGGCGGCTACAGCGGGCAGTGCGTCGAGCCGCCGGGCGGCGGTCTCGCGTGCCCAGGCGGAAAACCCCGTAGCGGGCGGCCTCTTGGCCAAGAGGGCGAGCAGCCGGCCAAGGCGCTGCCGGGCCCGTTTCACATCGCAGACCTCCCGGGCGGGCACGCGGCGCGGAGGCCCGGCCGGGTGCCGGGCCAGGGTCCGGTGCAGGCGGCCGACCGTCTCGCCCACCGCGGCCCACCGGTCGCCGGACAGGCCGCCCTCCGCTGTCTTCGCGTTCTCGACGAACGCCGCGACCGACACCGCCATCCCGCCGGCGGCCGCGATGAGGTCACCGTCCAGGGTCTGCCGCACCACCGGCACCGGGATCCGGCCGAGCCTCGCGAACTGGCTGAGCTCCAGCGCCTGGCGCTCCGCCTCCAGATCGGTGCCCGCCGGGTAGGCCTTCACGAACCACCGTCCGCCTTCGTTGTCCCGGGCCACGTAATTGCGGGTCGCGGTCCCCGCAGGACCCTCGCCGACCGCGGTCGGGATGATCCGGTAGAACAGCGGCAGGATCCCCGCCACGACCATCACGTCCGACTCGACGCCGCTCATCGCCCCACCCCCGGCCGGCCGTCCGCGTCGGCCAGCAGCTGACGCAGTGCCCGGGCATCCGCCTGCAGCTGCTCCTCGTCCTGGCGCCCGAGATCGAGCGCCTCGAAGGGCAGTGGCCCGCCCGGAGCCGGGTCCGCTCCGTTCTCGCGGCGTGGAACGCAGTGCCAGTGGGCGTGCGGGATGCGGTTCCCCAGCAGCAAGTAGTTCATCTTCAGCGGCTCGTAGAACGCCTCCACGCCGCGGCCCAGGGCGAGGACGTCGCGCCAGAACGCGGCCGCCCCCCCTCGTCCAGCTCGGTGGGCTCGGCGACATGACGGCCGGTGTAGATCACGACGGCGTACCCGCGGACCTGCCCGCTGCGCCAGAGGTAGGAGTTGCTGACCTCTCCGCGCCGGACAAGGAGGCCCCAGCCGATGTCGTCGGCGGCGAAGTCGTTCGCGCACATCGGGCAGTTGGTGCCCCGACGGTGCCTGGTGAAGTTCTCCGGCCAGGCCCCAGAGGGCGCCAGATGGGGGCGTGCGTGGTCGGGCATCACGCCGCCTCCCCGGCCTCGGCGGTGTAGCCGGCGGCCTGGAGGGTGAACATGCCGGCGTACTCGCCACCGAGGTCCATCAGCTCCTGGTGGGTGCCGCTCTCGATGACGCGGCCGCCGTCGAAGACGTAGATGCGGTCGCAGGCGACGACGCTCGCCAGACGGTGGGAGATCAGCACCGTGATCTGGTCGGGGCGCGGGTTGTCCCGCAGGACCGCCTCGTACACGGCGTGCTCGGCGCGGGGGTCCATGCTGGCGGTCGGCTCGTCCAGCAGCAGGACGGGAGCGTTCTTGTACAGGCCGCGGGCGACGGCGACCTTCGCCCACTGGCCGGCGGACAGTTCTTGACCGCCGCGGAACCGCTTGGACAGCAGCGCCTCCCACCGGCCGGGCAGTGCGGCGATGACCTGCTCGGCGCCGGAGGCCCGTGCGGCGTCCAGGGCCCGCTGCGGGTCGGCCTCGGTGAGGGTGCCCCGGGAGACAGTCAGGTTGGCCAGCGCGCTGAACGGGAAACGGACCGGGTCCTGGAGCACGCAGCCCACCCGAGCCTGCAAGGACTCGGTGTCCATGTCGAGTACGTTCACGCCGTCCCAGCGGACCGTGCCTCCGTCCTGGGGCTCGTACAGCCCGGCGAGGAGCCGTGCGCAGGTGGACTTGCCGGAGCCGTTGACGCCGACGAACGCGACCGTCTGACCGGCGTGCAGCGTCATGGAGATGCCGTTGAGCGCCGGGGTGTCCTTACCCGGGTAGGTGAAGGACACGTCGTCCATGGTGATGGTCTTCACCGTCTCGGGGGCGGGTAGCCCGCTGCGGCGCGGCTGGAGGGTGCGGCAGCGTTCCTGGAACGCCAGGAGGTCGTTCACCCACATGGCGTGCTCGTAGACCAGGTGGGAGACGTCGACGAGCCGGGTCAGCGAGGACTGGGCGGCCTGGATGGCGAGGACCGCGCCCGCGCCGGCGGCCAGGGGCAGCCAACCAGCGATCAGCATGGCGCCGAGCGCCGTGTAGGTGATGCCGGTGCCGATCCCGCCGACGGCCCGGCCTGCCAGGGTCAGCCCGGCCGAGCTCACGCCCAGGCGGGTGTCCTCCTCGGCGATCCGTGTGGTCAGCCGTCGGTGCTCCTCCAGCAGCGCGCCCTGGGCGGTATCGGAGCGGAGCTCGGCGGCGGCGTCCCGCTCCAGCAGCAGCCAGGAGAAGACCCGCACTCTGCGCTGCAGGGTGTTCCACCGCTTGAAGCTGTGGAAGCGGGCGCGGGCGGTGCGTACGGCGGCCGCGCCGACGGGCAGCACGGACAGCAGGAGCAGGGGCAGCAGGGCGGGGTGGAGGACGCCCAAGACGCTGGCGGTGCCGACGAGCCCGAGCAGTGCGGCGGCGAGGGAGACGACCTGGCCGACGATCTGCCTCGCGTAGAACAGGCCGCGGTCGTTGGCCCGGTAGGCCTCGTCGTGCCAGTCCGCGTCGTCGACGACCTCGAGCCGCACATGGGCGGTCAGGGTGAGGAACTCCGTCTCCAGCGCGGTGCGGATCTTCGGTGTCACCCGGGCCTGGGCGACGGCGACGCCCGCCTCCAGGAGCGCCCGTGCGGCCAGGAGGCCGACCACGACGGCGAGTTGGGGGATGGCCGCGCGCACCCGGCCCGGCGTGGGCCCCTCGGCGAACAGCTCCCGCAGTACCGCCACCGAGGCCATGAGCCCGAATGCAGTCATCGCGGCCGACGCCAGCTGCAGGACCACGACCGCGAGGGTCGCGGTCCGGTCCGCGGCCCAGGCAAGCCGGCCGATCTGGCGCACGATTCGCGGAAGACGCGCGAGAATCTGCCCCACCGTGGCCTTGGACGCGGCGCCGTCGTACACGGACCAGTACGTCTCCTCCAGGCCGTCGGCGATGTCCCCGTCGTGCGGTCCGGCCGGCACGGCGGCGGGCGGCAGCGGAAGTTCGGCGCCGCGCGGGGCGGGGACCGCGCTCTGTCGGATGCCGTCTGCATCACTGATGTCGTTCATGCCCCCCACCTCGTATCCGGTCGTGCTGCGCTGCGAAGGGCGTCAACCCGGCGTCGGGTCCGCACCAGGTGCGGGACGGCAAGCTGGAGATGTTCGAATGCGGCGGGAGGATTCACGAGGACGGGCACGGGATTCACGGGGTCCTCCAGATGGGTGCGCGAGGGGTACTGGTGCTCTAACAACGGCCCCCGGATGGACCCGTAACGGGCAGGCCCGGGGCAGATCGTGGACAAAGGTTCTATTGAGGGGTAGGTGGCGCTTCAGTGCGGCTCGGCGGGTGCCGGGGGACACTCGAACGCTTCGTGTCACCCGTTCGTGGACTTGCCCTGCGGTCGTGAGGGCATGGCTGGGGAGGCAGCGGCGCCGGGCGCGGCTGCCCTTGACCGGGGCCGGGGAGTCAGCGCGCGGGGTTCTCCAGGGTCTCGTTCCAGGCGTCGATGCCGTCCGGGTCGAGGAGTGGAGCGACGGGGGCGTTGAGGTACTCGTGCTCGACGAAGTACAGGCCTGCGGTTCCGGCGCGGCCGGGGAAGAGCTGGTTCAGGCGCCGGGTGACGGCTTCCGGTGCCGCGTCGTCGGCGTCGAGGAGCCGGCGGGCGAGGATCTTGCGGTTCCACACGTCGATGCCGAAGGCGGCCGGGTCCCGGGAGGCGTGCGAGGCGATCACGGCGGCGGTGTAGGGGCCCACGCCCTTGATCTGCTGCACGGCCTCGCCAAGGTCGTCGGCCGCTTGGAGGTCTTCGGTGGTGTGCTCACGGAAGAACGCGGCGTAGTGGGGCAGGCTCTTGGCGCGGAAGCCGAGCCGGTCCTGCTCCTTGAGCGTCTCGGGGGTGACTTGGGCGATCTCGGTGGGGGTGAACCAGGCGCGCAGGGTGATTCCGTCGAAGTGGACCAGGCGGCCGTGGTGGACGAGGAGGTTGCGGGTCATCTGGGTGGTGCGGTGGATGGTGACGTTCTGCAGCAGCAGCGCGATCACGGCGATCTCGAAGTGGTCCTCGGGGCAGGACTGCCGCATGCCGGACAGATCGCGCAGGACGTCGCGCATCTGCGGTACCCCGGCGGCGAGTTCGGTGAACTCGGCGAGGTTCTCGTCCAGGCCGTAGGAGGTGATGAGCCGGCGGGTGAGGTGTTCGCGGTGGGCGGGCTTGTAGTCGCCGTCGGTGTAGACGTCGGCGATCACGGTGCGGTCCTCGGCGCGCAGCCGTACGCCGGCTACGAGGTCGTCGACGCGGAAGGTGCGCCAGCTGCGGGTTTCGGTGTGGGCTTCCAGGCCGGTGAGGTAGTGGGACGGTTTCCAGAAGGTGTGCAGGGCGTTGAACGGGCCGTCGCCGGTGACGGGCAGTTCGAGGGTGTCGGTGTGGTCGAGGGGGGTGGGGCGCACGTCATGCTCCTGGGTGGCGGCCGTGGGTGGTTCGGAGTCGGGAGTCGTCGTGGGGGAGGCCGTCCGGCGGGGCGGGGCCGGTAGGGACGGCACGGTCGTAGACGGCGAGGGTGCTGCGTAACTGGGCGATGACTGCGGTGCGCAGTTCGGCCGGTTCGATGATCTCGACGTCGGGACCGTAGCTGGTGACCAGGGGGATGAGCCATGCCCAGCGGTCGACGAACAGGACGATCGTCAGCGAGCCGTCGTCGTGTTCGTTCACTCGGGAGGTGGATTTCAGGCTCAGGCGCAGCAGTTCGTCCCGGGCCGCGGGGGCCACGCGCAGGGAGACGCGGACGTCGCCTTTGCCGTACTCCTCCATGGTCTGCTGCCACCACTCGCGGACGGAGAAGTCCTCGGGGTAGGCGAAGGTGAGGTCGGTGGGCTGGAGCCGGTCGACCAGGTTGAGCCGGAAGCGGGCCGGGGCGCCGGTGGGGTGGGCGGCGACCATGTGCCACTCGCCGGCCTTCCACACCGCTCCGTAGGGTTTGAGTAGACCGGTCTTGTGCCGGCCGTCCTTGGTGCGCCAGGTGGCCTCGAGCGCGGTCGCGGTGAGCATGGCGGTGCGCAGGACGGGCAGGTGGCCGGAGCCTTCGTCGCGCCAGTACCAGTCGGCGGTGTCGAAGTGGATGCGCTGGGCGAGCCGGCGGATGACGTCCTGGACGCTGTCGCTGACGCCTGCGGTGCGGGCGCGTTCTTCCGCGCTCGCGCTCTGGTCGGCAGTGTCGAGGAAGCCGAGGACGTACAGCCGCAGGGCGTGGTCGGAGTCGATGGTGAGGGGGTCGAGGGCGCTCTCGGGTGCGAGGCGGTAGCCGCCGACCTTGCCGGGCGTGGCCTGGATCGGGATGCCGTGAGCGGTGAGGGCGGTGATGTCGCGGTAGATGGTGCGTTCGGAGACGCCGAAGCGGCTGGCGAGGTCCCGTGCGGGCACGGTGGTGCGGCTGCGGAGCACGTGGACGATACCCAGTTGGCGGGCCCGGGCCGGGTCGACCATCAGCGCAGTGCTCCGAGCGGGTAGACCTGACCGGTGACGTAGGACCAGTGCGCGGCGGTGGCGAACTCGATGCAGGCCGCGGCGACTTCGTCCAGGGCCAGGGGCCGGCCCCAGGGCAGTTGTGCGAAGTACTCGTCGGGGTCGGTGACACCCTTGAGGGCCATGACGTGCGCGGCGAGGGGGGAGTCGATGAGCGAGGGGGCGATCAGATTGACTCGGACGCCGTGCGGGTGCTCTTCCTTGGCCAGGGTGGTGACGAGGGCTTCGAGGGCCGCCTTCGCCGCGCTGTAAGGGCCGTTGTTCGCGCGGGCGGCCTGTCCGGCGTCGGAGCCGACTGCCAAGACAGCGGTGCTGTCGCGGCGGGCGCGGTCGGCCACCGCGTGCCACGTGCTCACCAGGCTGAGGACGTTGGCCTCGTGGACCGCTGCGAACTCGCTGAGGGACGTCTCGCCGACCGGGCGCTTGCTGGAGGGCGCTCCGACGCAGGCGAACACCGCGTGCAGCCGGCCCGGCTGGGCGGCGACTGCCTCGCGCAGCGCCCCGGTGGAGGTGTCGTCGGCGGTGTCGAACCGCACCCAGGTGGTGTGCCCCGCGGGAGGGGCGGGCTCGGACGCGCGGGTGCGGTAAGTGGAGATGACGCGCCAGCCGTCACTTGTCAGGCGGCTGCGGATCGCGGTGCCTAGCGCCCCGCTGCCGCCGGTGACAACGGCCAGCGGGGCACTGGAGGACGGGTGAGACGTCACTGGGCCGCGGCCTCCGGCTGTGCGGGGGCGTCGGGGTGGTCGGTGTCGAACATCTCGGCGAAGCGCATCTGCTCGTCGGGAATGCCGAAGAGGGATCCCACGGCCTGAGCGTGGGCGATGGCCGCCGCATCGCCGCGCCGGATGGCGACCACGGTGTGCGGGAACGCGACCAGCATGCGCTCGCCGTCCAGCAGGTGCGCGTAGAACAGCCGAGGCTTCAGGACGGCGGCCAGTTCCAGCGCCAGCTCTGGCGCTCGGTCGGCCGGCACGGTGAGCTCGATGATCTCGATCGGGGTCTGCTCGTCCAGCAGATGCGCGTAGCGGCGGTCCTCCAGGCCGGAGAACGCCGCGGGGAGCGCTCCGCCGGTGAGGCTTTCGGTGATCACCACCGCGCGCAAGGTGGGCTCGGACACGTCGGATCCTCTAGTGGTAGGGGAAGGTCAGGGTCTCGAACACGGTCCGGCCGGTGCACAGCGCCAGCAGCCGTTCGATGCCCAGGCCGAAGGTGAAGACGTCCGCCGGGTCATAGTCGATGTCGGCGAAGAAGTCGACCGGCCCTTCGTCGGCCGGCACGCCGTGGAGCTGGGTACGCAACGCGATGTTGGTCTTCACCATCGGCCGGTAGTCATCGGCGGTCCGCAGCTTCACCCCGCCGTCGCAGAGCTCCACGCCGGCCGCTATCAGGGAGAACCGCTGGGCCCGCCCGCGGTCGTCGACGCGGGAGTTGTGACGCAGCTCGTAGGGAAAGCCGTACAGCACGACGGGGGTGGTGACAGCAGCCTCCACGGCATGCTTGACGAACTCCTCCATCACCGCCCACGGCGAGCCACCGGCCGGCAGGCCATGGCCCTTGAGCCAGGCCTGCGCCGCCGCAACAAGCTCGGCCCCCTCAGGGGCGCGGCCGACGCCGAGCGCCTCGGCGATCGCGTCGTCGACCGCGCGGCGGGCGATGACGGAGAAGTCGACCCCGCCCGGAGTCTGCAACGACGCGAACGCGGCCGTCACGGTGTGCTGGACCAGCTCGGTCACCAGCCTGATGCCGTCGTCCAGGCAGATGTCCCGGGCGGCGGTCTGCAACATGGTGAACTCGATCGCGTGGGTCTCATCCGCCCGCTCGGCCCGGATGGCCTTACCCAGGTCGTACACGCGGTCCACGCTCATCACCAGGCGCCTCAGGTGCTCCTCCGCCGAATGCTTGAGGTGGTACGCCTCGCCGGTGAGCGGATGGCTGGTGGAGAACTGCGGGATCGGTGCGCTCTCCCGGGCCGCGCACAGGACGGGGGCGGCCACCTCCGTGTATCCGGTCTCGTACAGCCACGCGCGCATGGCCCGCATCAGGTCCGCCTTCGTCAGCAGCAGGTCTCTCTCGGCGGGGTGCTGCTTGAGCAGGGTCCCGTACAGGCGCCGTTGGTCCGGGGCGATCGTCACCCCTCCTCACCTCCCTGCGCGGTCCACGGTGAGGTGATGGTCAGGCCATGGGCGGCATCGGAGTCCAGGAGAGCTTCCGAGCCGATGGGCAGGGTGTGCTTGAGCGGGGTGTGGCCGAAGGGCAGTCCGAAGGCGACGGGGAAGTCGTACTCGGCGCACAGGTCCATGACCATCTCGTGCGCCGACACGCCGCCGGAGGGCTCGCAGCTCACCAGCTCGCCAACGACCATGCCGGCGATCTGGTCGAGGACACCGCGGTCGCGAAAGTGCGTCAGGGCCTGGTCCAGCTGCTCGACCGGTTTGAAGGCGTCCTCCCACGCCAGCACGGCGCCGTTCCAGTCCGGCTCCCACACCGTGCCCAGCAGGCAGCGCAGGGAGGACAGGCAGCCGACGACCAGATGCCCCCGGGCGGTGCCGGTGCGCGCCCAGGTCAGCGGGGCGTCGATGCGCGCGGCCGCGGCGTCGCCGGCCAGGACCGCGGCGAAGTGGTCTCCCGTCGCGGCGGGCGGTTCCTCGGCGCCGAAGTCCCACAGCACGGCGGGGCCGTGGAAGGTGATCAGGCCGGTGCGGGCGGTGATCGCGTTCAGCAGCAGACTCGGGTCGCTCACCCCCACGATCGGTTTGGGGTGCTCGGCGATCAGCTCGTAGTCCAGGCCGCGCAGCAGCCGGTTGGCGCTCTTGCCGCCACCGGCGCACACCACCGCGTCGATGTCGGGGTCGGCGATGAAGGCGTGGAAGTCGTCCACAAGCTGCGTCTCGCTGCCGGCGCGGTAGCCGTCGCGGTTCGCGGCGTGCGATGCGATGACGGGCTCGTAGCCGCGGCTGCGCAGACGGTCCAGGCCTCGCTCGAAGATGTCGGGATGTGCGGCCGGTTCGGGAGCGGACACGGTGACGACGCCGACGCGGCCGCCCTTGGTGAGGGGCGCGGGCAGGAGACGGGCGGACAAGGTGCTCTCCTAACAGAGACGGACCACCCCAGTACCTGGGGTAGCCAGGCGGGTGCTGGGGGTGACAGTAGGGGGTGTCAGCGGGCGGGGGCCAGCCGCATGCGGGTCGCCTCCCGGGCGCGGGCGGCGGTCTCCTCACTGGTCCAAGGGGTCAGGGAGGTGTAGTAGTCGAACCTCGACCAGTCCTCCAGGGAGTCGGGCGGTTCGAAGCCCATCGCGACCGCCTTGTCCCACAGCTCTCCCACGCCCGGGTAGGGGGCGAACAGGTGCACGCGGGTCTCCGGCACGGGGTCGAGCTGGCGCAGTTCCTCGATCAGGGTGTAGGTGTCCTCCACCTCCGCGTCGGTCTCTCCCGGGAAGCCGACGATGAAGGTGTAGGAGCCGAGGATCTTGTGGGCGGCGATGTCGGCGGCGACGTCGAGGATCTTCTCCCGGGTGATCTCCTTCTTGACCACCTCCTCCAGCACGCGGTCGTTGCCCGATTCCACGCCCATCAGCAGCCGCGAGCAGCCGCTCTCGGCGATCCGCTCCAGCAGCGGCAGGCCCTTCTTGCGGGCCTTGAGGATGTCGTTCGGGTTGATGCTGGCCGCCCACCGCAGGTCCAGCCCGCGTTCGACCAGTCCGTCGCAGAAGCCCATCGCACGCTGCAGGTTCACGAAGAAGTCGGCGTCGTAGAACTTGACTCCGTTGATCCCGAAGCGCTGCTTCAGGTCGGCGATGTCGTCGAGGAGGTCACCGGCGAGCATCGCCGAGTACTTGCGCTTGTAGATCTTCTCGTAGCAGAAGTCGCACTTGTAGACGCAGCCCTGGGAGCTCACGTAGTTCAGGGTGCGGGTGGCCACCGTCGGGTCGTCTCGGATGTAGTCGGCGACATTCAGCAGCGACCACGGGTAGGCGCCGAGGATCCCGGTCCGGGGCGGGTTCGGCTTGCCTGTAAGGACCTGCTCGCCGTCGTCGATCCGCAGGCCCGGGACCAGGCGGCGGGGCAGGCGGCCCAGGAGCGACTGCACGTACTGCAGGATGGAGTTCTGCCCGGGCCCGGTCAGGACCGCGTCCACGAGCGGGTGGACGGCGGTCTGCTCGGAGAGCACGTTGACGTGCGGGCCGCCGAAGACGACCGGCGGGCACGAGGCCCGCTTCTTGGCCGCGTGAACCATGTCCAGGGCGTGGCCGATCTGCCCGCCGCCGGTCATGATGCTCACCCCGATGCACACCGCGGCGTCCAGGTGCTCGTCCAGGAACGCCTCCCACGCCTGCTTGTCGCGCTGGTTGCCGTCGAAGAGGACGACGTTCACCAGACCGCTCTCGAGCAGCGGCTTGGCGAGTGTGAGCAGCGAGAACGGCATCCAGTGGTAGACGTAGTCCTTCTCGTGGTCGATCTTCGGGTACGCGAGGATCACGGTCGGCCGGCCCGCGATCGGATCGGTCGCGGCGCCCGGCTGGGCGCCGGCAGCGGGTTGGGGAGGGACGGACAGTGCGGGCAGGCCCAGGAATGTGGTCACCGGCTCGCCCCCGTCAGCTCTGTGGGCTTCGTGTCGTCCCTGCGGAAGGCGGCCGCGGCGTACATCTCGAAGGCCGCCTCGATGTGGTTGTGGATCCCGGCGGTGTCGCCGGCGTCCAGCAGCCCGGCGAGGTCGACGGTGACGTCCTCGCGTAGCAGGCAGAACTGCAGCCGGGCGTCCGCGGTGAGCCGCAGGGCCATCAGGGCGTCGTGGCAGGGGAAGAGGGGGCAGCCTCGACACACCGCCCCGTACCAGGCGCCGGCCGAGGAGTCCTTGATGACGACCTTCGTGCCCGACGGCAACGTGAACACGGTCATGGGGTGGCCCAGCCCGCCCTGTTGCACGACTTCCTCGTCGACCGCTCGGGTCCGCAGTTCGCCTGCCAGTTTCTCCAGCGGCACGTACAGGTCGGGCAGTTGCACCTTCCGCTTGATCTCCAGCCGCCGCGTGAAGCTCTCGCTGCTCTCACCGAGGTCCTTGATGACGTCCAGCAGCTTCACGCTGTGGACTCCGGCGTCTTCGCAGAACGCGATCAGCCGCTCGATCTCCGGTGTGTTGATCCCGGACATCACGACCACGTTCACCTTCACCTGCACGCCCGTGGCCACGCAGCGCCTGATCGCGGTGAGGACCTCGGCGTGGTCGTCGACACCGCAGATCTCCTTGTGCAGGCCGGCATCCAGGGTGTCCAGCGACACGTTGAATAGCGTCGCCCCGGCCTCGGCCAGGGCCGGGGCGAGCTCACCGATCCGCGGGTGCCGGGAGATCACCTCGACCTCGCGCATGCCCGCTTCCTGCCGCAAGCGGCGCACCACCTCGACGAGCGGCTCGTACAGGGCCGGATCGCCCCCGGTCAGCTTGATCCCGTCGACGCCCTGGGCCCGCACCACGGACGCCACGGTGATGAGACGGTCCGGATCCAGGTCAGTGCCCGCCTCGGTGGCCACCGCCTCCCCCGACGGCCGACAGTAGAAGCAGCTTCTCTTGCAGCGGGAGTTCACCGTCACCCGCACCTGCGGTAAGCGCATGTCATCCATCCCTCGGACTTCGCTGACATTCACTGTGCACAGCCTCCTGGTAGCCCTCTGTCATCAGCAACGACTTCGGCGAATCGTGATGTCAGGGTTTGTCGTTGAGAGGATCGAAACCCTGACACGAGCTTTGCCCTGCAGGCATGTGGGTTCTCATCACGTACTCACCACCGGCCTGGGCAGGGCTGTGTCGGGTGCGGAGATCACCGCGGGGAGCGCGCCGCGCAGCTCGGCCCGCAGTCGCAGACGCACCACATGCTCGCCTGCGGTGCTGCGGACGGCTGGCAGGCCGTCCCATCCAAGGTCCCGCAGGGCATTCAGCAGTGTTGTGCCCTTCGTGCTGGTAACGGTGGCTGGGATCTCCCACCAGACCCACTCCAGTCCGTTTCGTGCCGCGTGGTCCGCGAGCCACAGAGTCAGCAGCCGCCCCGACTGCTCGTTGCGCCCTGGGACAGGCGGAATGAGAGACACGCAAAGCCCGCGGCCGCGGCCGTGTGCGCCCCAGTGCCTCATGTCAGAGTTCGGGTGCGCGACGAGGCAGCCGGCAAGGACACCGTCTTCGTACAGGCCGAGCACCGTTGCCTGCGATCGGATCAGGTCAACCAGTTGGCCGGTGGGATGGTTGGCGCACTGCTCCGCGAGCTGGCGGGCGGTGTCTTCCGCGAGGGCTGCGGCCTCCGCCCTCGCGGCGCCGGTGACAACGGGCAGCAATTCGTACGCCGGCCTCACGGCGGTGCTGTCGGCCGTCGGCACGCGGCTGGTGCCCTTGACGCTCATCATGCCCGTCCTGCCATCGGCGTGGCAGCTTCCCGGGGACAGGGTGTCGCGGTGGCGCCGAGGATGCCCCAGATGTGGGCCAGGCCGACCAGGTGGGTCGCGTTGCGCGCATGTGCCTTGTCGACGACGGCGTCGATTTCGGTTCGCACGTCCCTGGCGCGCACGCCGATCGTGGTGCCGATGTCCTCGTTGCCGGTGTGCTCGGCGATCGCCCGGATGACCTTCCGTTCGTGCTCGGTGAAGGCCGGAGCGGGCCCGACGCTGGCGGGCGGCGGGACTTCCCGGGCTGTGAGCAGGGCATGCAAGAGGACGGCGGGCGAGGAGCCGGGGCACCCCATCTTCTTGCGTACCGCGCTGAGGTGGCTGGCCACCCCGTCCACGGAGAGGCATACCTGGCGGGCGATCGTCGCGTTGGAGGCGCCGTAGACGAGGCGCGCGGCAATGCGACGCTGCTGCTGGGTGAGGGTCGGTCTGTTCAGGGCGGTGGTCATCAACAGGTCCTGGGTCAACGACGGGCGGGAGGCGGGAGGGCACACCCGGGGGTCGGGGTGGCTCCGTGGCGACGTGAGCGCCAGCTTCTACGGCGTGGGCTGCAGTACGACGGGCAGCGCGGTGACGTCGGTGCCGATGAAGGAGCACTGCGGCTGGAGGTCCTCGACGGCGCAGGCCAGGGTGAGATGGGGGAAGCGCTGGAACAGGGCGGGCAGCGCGACTTCGGCTTCGAGCTTGGCCAGGCGGGCGCCCAGGCAGTAGTGGATGCCGTAGCCGAAGGCCAGATGCTGCTTGTCGGCGCGGTCGATGCGGAAGGCGTCGGGGTCCTGGTGGACGCCGGGGTCACGGCCGTGGGCGCCGAAGCCGATGATGATCGCTTCGCCTCCCCGGATGACGACGCCGTCGCCCAGGTCGATGTCCGCGGTGGCGTAGCGCAGGGGCAGAAACATGATCGGCGGGTGCAGGCGGAGCGCTTCTTCGATGACGTCGCTCCAGCGTTCCGGGTCGGCCAGCACGGTGGTCAGCTGGTCGGGGTGGGCGAGGAGTTCGCGGACGGCGGCGTTGATGAGGGCGACGGCCGTCTCGCTGCCGGCGCCGATCATCAGGATCAGGGTGGAGATAAGTTCGGTGTGGCTGAGCCGGTCGCCGTCCTCCTCGTGGGTGGCCAGCAGCAGGCTGGTCATGTCCTCGCCCGGATGGCTGCGCTTGGTGTCGATGAGGGCCTGCATGGCCGCGGCGAGGGCGGCGTTGATGTCTTCGGCCTCAGAGGCGGTGACGTCGGTGGTGAGGACGGAGTCGATGACGCGCAGCATCTGGGGGCGCTGGTCGGCGGGAACTCCGAAGAGGTCGCAGATCACCCGGGTGGGGATCGGGTAGGAGAAGTGGGCGCGCATGTCGAGTGGGGCGGTGGGGTTCTGCTTCTGCAGGTCATCGAGGAGGTCGGTGACGATGGCCTGGATGGCCGGGCGCATCGATTCGATCCGGGCGGGGGTGAACGCGCGGTCTACCAGGCGGCGCAGGCGCTGGTGGTCGGCGCCGTCGGAGGTGAACATGCTCACGACGTCCACCCACGGGTACAGCCACGGTATGGAGCCGGGGGTGTGGGACGGCCAGGACGCACGGGCGTCCTTGGAGACGTGGGGGTGGGTCAGGAGCTGTTTGGCGATGTCGCCGCGGGTGACGGCCCAGGCGGTGACGTCGTCCGGCATGCGCACGCGGACAGCCGGGCCAGCGGCGCGCAGAGCGTCCACTTGGGCGAACAGGCGGCGGCCGCCGCTGCTGTCGAGGGCCACGGCCGAGGCGGGGGCGGGGTTGGTGGTCATGAGATACCTCCTGTGAGGGCAGTGGCGGGAAGACGGCTCTCCGTTTTGGGGCGGAAGGTGACGGGCATCGACTGCGGGCACTGGTGGAAGGGGCCGTGCCGCAGGAGCGGGTCGGGGCTTTCGTCGGTCAGCGTCATGTCCCAGAGCTGGTCGAGGATCGTCTCGACGGCCGTCTGCACGATCGTGGTGGCCTGGGAGATCGCGGGACAGCGGTGCGGTCCGGCCGACCAGGCGAGGTGGGCGCGGTTGTCGTAGCCGAGGCCGTGCGGCAGTGCCGGGTCGGTGTTCGCGGCGGCGTGGGAGATCAGGACCGGCACCCCGCCCGGGATGTACGCCCCGTGCAGGGTGGTGTCGTGGCGGGCGAAGTGGACGGAGAAGTTCGCCATCGGGGAGCGCTGCCACAGCGCTTTTTCCAGGGCCCGGCGCACGGTGAGGGTGCCGGCGGCGAGGCTGCCGGCGTACTCGTCGTCGCGCAGGAGCAGGTGCAGGGTCCAGGCGGTGCAGGCGGCGACGGGGATGACGCCGGCGCCGACGGCGCAGAAGAGCTGGTGGAGCGCTTCGTCATCGCTCAGCTTCGCGGCGTGGTTGATCATCCAGGAGGTGAGGTCCTGTCCGGGCCGGGTGCGGCGCAGCTGGATGAGCTCGAACAGCAGCCCGGCGAAGTCCGCTGCGCCGCGAGCGGCTTGGGGGCCGGCGCTGATGAGGTCTTGGCAGGCGTGCACCATCCGGCCGGTCATCTCGGGCGGGCAGCCCAGGAGTTCGGCGAAGACGAGCATGGGCACGACGTCAGCGAAGTCGGCCATCAGGTCGGCGTGGCCCTGGCCGATGACGCGGCCGATCAGGGTCAGCGCGCTGCGCCGGGTGATGTCCCGGAGCCGGTGGGGGTCGATCCGGGCGATGCAGTCGTCCATCGCCCAGCGCAGGCGGGCGTGGTCGTCGCCGTCGGTGTAGAGGACGGAGGGCCGCCAGGCCATCATGCCGAGCACCGGACTGTCGTGGGGGACCTGGCCGCTGGCCAGCGCGGTCCACCGGCGGGAGTCTTTCGAGTAGGTGCGGGAGTCGTTGAGGAGGGTGATCGCGGCCCGGTGCTGGGTGACGACGAGGGCGTGCACGTTGGGGGCGATCTCGGCCCATGCGGCCGGGCCCTGGGTGCGCAGTTGGTCGTAGACGGCGGCCGGGCGGGCGGCGAACGTGGCGCCGTGCAGCATGGGGCAGCCGCTGGCGGACAGCGGGGGCGGCATGGTCATGGGGCGGGCTCCAGGCGGGGGCGGGAGAGCAGGTGGGAGACGAGCGCGATCAGCGGCTTCTTCGCCGACTCCCTGCGCCGCACGTCGCACTCCACCAAGGGGGTGGACGGGGCGAGGTCCAGGGCCTGGCGCAGCTCGTTCTCGCCGTAGCGGGGGGAGTCGGCAAAGGCGTTGACGGCGACGACGTAGGGCAGGCCGGCTTCCTCCAGGCGTCCCATGGCGTCCCAGGACTCGGTGAGGCGTGAGGTGTCGACCAGCACCACGCCGCCGAGCGCGCCCTGCATCAGCTCGTCGATCATGTAGCTGAAGCGGGGCTGGCCGGGGCCGCCGAACAGGTACAGCACGATGTCGTCGGTCAGGGTGAGGCGGCCGAAGTCGAGCGCGACCGTGGTGGTGGCCTTGTCCGACAGGCCCTGCAGGGTGTCGATGGCCTCGCCGGCTTTCGTCATGCGTTCCTCGGTCGAGGCCGGGCGGATCTCAGAGACGGCTGCGACGAGGGTGGTCTTGCCGACGGCGAACGGGCCCAGGATGACGACCTTCACGGACTGCTCGACCCCGGGCGCCAGGTAGTGGCCCTCAGAGTTTGTGGAGCGCATTGAGGATCCTCTCCAGCAGCTGTTGGTCGTGCTGCTGCGCGGCGGGGACGGGGTTGCGGCTGATCAGGTGGCCGCTGTCGACGAGGGATGCGACCAGGACCTTGGTCACGGCGGCCGGGAGCTGCAGGTCAGCGCTCACCTCGGCCAGCGACAGCACGCCGGGCAAGCAGTGCTGCATCAGCCGTTGGCAGTGGGCGTCCAGTCCGGCCAGGGGCTTGTCCGGATCGGCGATCAGGAGCGTGGCCAGGTCCAGGGTGCGGCGGGTGGGTGCGGCCCGGCCCCCGGTGGGTGTGTAGGGCCGCACCATCCCAGCACGCCGCCGGCCGCGGGGAGTCACGAGGTCCTGGACGCGGTCCGCGCTCGCGCGGACAGCGTTGCACTCAGGGCCCGGATGGCCTTGATGGTTGCCGCTGTGACAACCGCGACCTCGGGCTTGGTCATGTCCTCGCCGACCGCGACCGCGAGCACGGTGTTGTGTCCGGCGCTGAAGATGAGGACGCAGCGGTCGGGCAGGTCGAGGATCATCTTCCGGGGAGTCTCGTCTTGTGGTGCCTGGGCGAACTCGGTGAGGCTGCGGCCCAGAGAGAACAGGCTCGAGACGCTGGCGCTGGTGCGGTCGGCCACGTCGCGGTCGAGTCCTTCGGACGTGGCCAGCCTTAGACCGTCCGAGGACAGGAGCACCGCGTTCAATACGCCCTTCTCCTGCGCGAGCTTGTTGAGGACCCAGGACATGTCGTGCGTGTCGGCGGTGGGCTGCTGCTCAGGCATGGGGGTGGTCTCCTTCGATGGGCTGCGTCTCGGTGTCGTGGATGGTGCGCCCCAGGTGGGCGAGGCTGGCGGAGAACGTGTCGGGGTCGTCCGCCGGCGCCGGCGCGCTGTCACGGACGGGGGCTGCCGGACGGGGGGTGCGCCGGCGCCGCTGCGGCAGTCCCGCGCCGACCGCTCCTTCGCCGGCCGGGGCGTGGCTGTCCCCGGGGCGTGCGGGCAGGCCAGCGGTGGGGGCCGGCTCGGTGGGTGCGGTCATCGCCGCGCGGCGTTCGGCTTCGATGTCCTCATCGCTGGGGCCGATGCCGAACAGATCCCGCGGGATGCGCAGCACGGCCCGTACGCCGCCGTAGGGGGAGGTGCTGGTGACATCGGCGGCGAACCCGTACTCGCCGGCGAGGCGGCCGATGACGGCGAATCCGAGCCGGCCGGTGTCCGTGACGGTGGTGACGTCCAGCACGTCGTGCTGCGCCAGCTGCTGGGCGGCCTCCTCGCGCTGGAAGGCGTTCATGCCCAGGCCGCCGTCGTCGACGACGATGCAGTACCCGGTCTGGAACGGCTGCACCTGGACGAAGACTGTGCCGTCGGAGTAGGCGGCGGCGTTGGCCAGCAGCTCCGTGAGTGCGACGGTGACCGGCTCGACGATGCGCCCTTCCAACCAGGTCTCCCCGGTGCCCGGCTCGTAGGTGTAGGTCACCCGCCGGTAGTCGCTGATCCGTCCCCGGGCCGATTCGACGACCTCCCTCACGGTGCAGTCCGCGCGCTGCAGACCGGGCCACGATCCGGTCAGGATCCGCGTGCGCTGCAGGGTGTGCAGGGCCTGGGTGACCAGATGGTCGATGTTCATCAGGCTCTCGTGGTACGCGGTGCCGTCAGGGTGGCGGTCCATCTCCTGCAGGACCATCATCTGACAGCGGGTCAGCCGGGTCTGTGCCTCGTCGATGATGTCGCGCACCGAGGACCGTGCCGCCTGCCCGATCTGCTGCCGGGTGACGGCGACGGCTTCCTTCAGCGACCGCCCTACTGCTTGGAGTGCCTGCTCGACGGGCGTGCCGGCGAGCTGCTCCTGGCTCAGGCTCGGGACGGCCACGCCGCGGTGCCCGCGGGCGAGGACGTCCACCAGGGCGGGCATCGTCGCTTCGGCGAAGTGCCCCACCTCCGCTTGAACGGCGCTGGAGTGCGCGGCCGCAGCATCGCGCTGCTCTTTCAGCGATACGGCCTGGGCGGCCAGCAACCGTTTGCCGCGCGACTGGGCTATGAGTCCGGCCGACGTGGCGACGAGGCCGGCACCGAGCAGGGCGGTGACGGTCACCTGGGGATCGAGCATGGGGCTCCTCACACGTGGGGGTCGACGGTGGACAAGGGGCGGGGGCATCGGCGCGGTCGCGGGTCGTCCGGATCCGCCGAACGGCCACGGCCCGGCGGCACGCACGGCGTTCGCCCCATCCGGCTGCCGGCACCCCGGTGGGCTAACGCGCGCGGACCGCACAGGTGGCGAGGCGTGTTCAATCGGCTGCTCACGCGGCCACCACCGGCCGGGAAGCCGCCTTCCGCAACTCCTGCAACCTGGCGGCCGAGTTCACCAGGCCCAACATGGAGAAGGCCTGCGGAAAGTTGCCCACCTGCCCCTTGCCGTGCGGGTCGTACTCCTCCGCGAGGAGACCGGTGTCGCTGCGAAGCGTGAGCAGCTTCTCGAACAGCTGCTCGGCCTCGGTGAGTCGGCCGGTGAGCGCGAGGGCGTCGACCAGCCAGAAGGAGCACAGCAGGAACGCCCCTTCGCCGCCCGGCAGGCCGTCCATGCCCACGTCCCGCCCGGCCGTCGGGTACCGGTGGACCAGCACGCCGTCTGGGGCCAGTTCCCTGCGCACGGCGTCCACCGTGCCAACCACCCGCAGGTCGTCGGCCGGCAGGAATCCGGTGTGCGGCAGCAGCAGGAGCGCCGCGTCCAGCTCCGTCGAGCCGTAGGACTGGGTGAAGGTGTTGCGGACCGGGTCGTAGGCGCGCTCGCACACCTCGGCGTGGATCTCCTCACGCAGGCGCACCAGCTCGTGAAGGTCCGCGTCGAGGACTCCTTGGTCAGTGAGGTGGACCGCGCGGTCGACGGCCACCCAGCACATGATCTTGGAGTGGGTGAAGTGACGGCGGCCGCCGCGCACTTCCCAGATCCCGTCGTCGGGCTGACGCCAGTTGATGCGGACGTAGTCGACGAGTTTCAGGATCAGGCTCTCGGTGCTCTCGCAGCGTGCGACGCCGTACTCGTGGGCCAAAGCGAGCGTCTCGATGACCTCACCGGGCACATCCAGCTGGAGCTGGTCCACCGCACCGTTGCCGACACGGACCGGGCTGGAGCTCGCGTAGCCGGGCAGCCACGGAAGCTCCCGCTCCGGAATGTCCCGGCGCCCGTCGAGCCGGTACATGATCTGCAGGTTGTGCGGATCGCCGCCGAGCGTGCGCAGCAGCCACCGACGCCACGCCACGGCCTCGTCGCGGTAGCCGGTCCGCAGCAGCGCGGACAGGGTGACCGCGGCGTCCCGCAGCCAGACGTACCGGTAGTCCCAGTTGCGCACCCCGCCCAGCTCCTCGGGCAGGGAGGTGGTGGGTGCGGCGACGATCGCGCCGGTGGTGGCGTGGGTGAGGGCCTTCAGCGTGATCAGCGACCTGACGACGGCCTCGCGATACGGGCCGTCGTAGACCAGCTGGCCCACCCACTCCTGCCAGAACGCGCTCGTGTGCGCAAGGGCCGCGTCGGCGTCGGGAACCTCGGGGGCGGGGGCGTGGGAGGGCTGCCAGCTCAGCGCGAAGGCGACGCGGGCGCCGGCCGTGAGGGTGAAGCGGTGCTGGACGGCGCCGTCCTTGTCCGCGCCGGGGGCGGGCGCATCCAGCCAGAGCGCGTCCGGCCCGGACACCGCCGCAGTACGCCCGCTCTCGTCAAAAATCCACGGCAGGCGCTGGCCGTAGCCGAAACGCGGGGAGAGCGTCGACGTCATTTCCACCGTGCCGGTGACGCCCTCGACGATCCGGATCACCTGCGGGGCGTGCCCTTCCCGGGGAGGCATGAAGTCCATGAGACGGACCGTGCCGGAGGCGGTGTCCCACTCGGACTCGACGATGAGCGTCTCCCCCCGATACCGGCGGCGCGCCGCCCGCGCGGCGGGCGCGCCCGTGGGGGCGGCGGGCGCTATCCGCCAGAAGCCGTGCTCGTCGGTGCCGAGCAGGCTGGCGAACGCGGCGGCCGAGTCGAATCGGGGCAGGCACAGCCAGTCGATGCTGCCGTCGAGGCCGACCAGGGCGGCGGTCTGCATGTCGCCGATGAGCGCGTAGTCCTCGATGCGCGGGCGCCTGCTGGTGAGCGGGGTGGTCATGTGGTGGGGTCTCCGGTCGTGGCGAGTGCGGCGTAGCCGTGGGATTGGTCGAGCCCGGCGTGCTGGCTGAGCGGCCGGTTGAAGGCGGCGCCAGGAGGCTGCCAGGTGGCGGTGGTCACGAGCCCGCAACCGCTCAGCAGGGTCCACGGAGCGAGCAAGGCCTCGATGACCGTGCCGGGGCGGGGCCGGAAGAAGATCCCGGCGTCCTGGCAGACCTCGGTCAGCCGCACCATCTGGCCTGCGGGCGTGAAGTCGCCGGTGGCGTGGGTGAGGGAGAGCACGGACCCCGCGGGGAGAAGGGCACGCAGCGCTGCCAGGACAGTGCGGGCGGTGTCGTCATCGAGCCACGGCACGACGTCGTGCAGCAGCACCCCGATCGGACGGTCATGGTCGAACTGCTGGATCGGCGCGGCCGCCAGGAGGGCGGGCACGTCCGTCAGGTCCGCGAGCAGCGAGGCGGTACCGGCGCGCTCGGCCAGGATCATCCGCGCGTGCCCCTCAACGACGCAGTCGTTGTCGACGTAGACGATGCGGCGCACCGAGTCGGGCAGCTGGCGGTGGTCATCGTGCGGCAGGCCGCAGCCCAGGTCGATGACCTGATCGATACCGAGTCCTCGCGTAAGGTAGTGCAGGACCCGGAGCCAGTGGCCGCGGTTAATGCGCACGCTGGCCGGCAGCCACGGCGCGACCGTGAGGAGCGTTCGGGCGAAGGCCCGGTCGACGGCGTAGTTGTCCGTCCCGCCGTCGAGGTGGTCCTGCACCCGTGCCAGGACCGGCTGCTGGAAGTAGTGCGGAGGGATCACGGTCGCGCCTCCCCACGCTGCCCAAGGTGCGTGGCGCACCGGACGCCGGCGCCCGCTCCGTCGGCGTGGCGTGCCCGACGGACACGGCCGTCGAAGGCCTCCTGGTCGAGGATGAGGAGCCGGGCCATGGCAGGGGCAGGGGAAGGGGAGCCGAGCAGGAAGGCGAGTAGCTGGGCGGCGGTCATGAAGCGGCCCTCCGCTCCATCTCCTCGGCGGCGTTCACGAGCAGCTCGTACGTCTCCTCGCGGCTGCACGCGGCGCCGACGGCTTCGCGCAGGCCGGCGCTCACGGCTCTGGCGGCGCCGGAGCCGGTCTCGTAGCTGGGGAAAAGGCCGAGCGTGGTCACCAGCCGGTGTCCGTGGACGGTCACCTCGGCCGGCGAGGTGACTGTGTGGACGAACAGGACCGTGTTCATCGGCAGGATGCGGACGGCCAGTCCCTGACCGGCCGCATCCTCGCTGCTGACGAGGTGGGCCAAAGACCGCAGCTGCCTTGCCATCACCGCAGGGCCCCCGACCGCCTTGATGAGCACCGTCTCGTCCAGCAGAACTGTCCGCTGCTGGCCCGCGGCCCTCGAGATGCGGTGCACCCACCGCGGCAGCCCGAGTACCGGCTCATCCGGGGTGGTGCACACGGCGGGGTCGAGCAGCGCCTGCTGGTAGGCCTGCGTGCGCAGGCCGGCCGGGACCAGCATGCAGAACTCGACGATCGCGCTCGCCCTGTGCCGCACGGCGATGTAGCGGGCCGTCGCTTCTTCGCCGGCCACGTCTCCCCAGTAGTCGTGCGGGGCGCGCCTGGCCAGCCCCTGCTCCGCGCGCTGGCTGCGGGCGTAGTACTGCGGCGGCATGCTCACCAGCAGGTAGTCGGCGTGCTTCCCCCTCACCCCGTAGTGGCGCAACAGGTTCTGCAACGCATGCTGGGAGATGGAGGACTCAGCCCGCTCCCACCGGCTGACGGCCGAGATCGAGGCTCGGGCGGCGAGGGCCGCCTCCTCAAGGGTGATATCTCGCGCCTCGCGCAGGCTGCGCAGGTAGACGCCCACCACGATCCGGGCAGGCGCCTGTGGCACCTCGGTGGGTGGCGGCGCAACGACATCAAGCATGGCAGTCCTTGGGTGCGGTGGGTGGGGCGGATTAGGGCAGGTGACGCGGCGCGGACGACGGGGCATCGGTGGGCTCAGGCCCGGACCGGCGGTTCGTTCTCGGCCCTCGAAGGACAAGTACGGCCATCGCCCCCACGACCAGAACTGTGATGATCAGCCCGGTGGTGGTCACCGCCGTCTCGGCACGGATCCGGCGTAGATGACGGTGAGCATCGCGACGACGAACACGGCGATACGCCACTGGTTGCGGCTGGGCCGCCAGGCCCGCCCGCGCCTGCCCGCCGACTCACGCCTGCGCACGGCACACCTCCCG